>CAMODY010000006.1 GCA_946611595.1 uncultured Clostridia bacterium
TCCAAACCTGTCTTTGCAGGGGATGAGATCTGCTTTACCGGAAAGGTAAGCGAAAAGAATGACACCTTCCGTTTTATCAAACTGAAAGTAGATGGCGTAAATCAGAACGGAGAAAAGAAACTGAAAGCAGTAATGCAGATAGGAGTTAGCGAATGAGAAGACTTGTAATAACAGCAGCAGATTCCGCATTTGGAATGACCGTGCTTAAGAAACTTAGCGAGCAGGGGCTTGAGGATTTTGAGTGGATCTTTGGAACCTACTTTGATGCAAAAGATGCCTTAGATAAAGTTTTAGATGAACATCCGAATCTGAAAAAGATCATGAAGCTTCGCAAAGTCGATATGAAAGATATGGATGATATCGCAGCATTTACAGAGGAACTAAAAAACCTTGAGACTGCGACAGATTTTGTTCATCTTCCGGCTCCGAAGGCTTTTCCGCTGCAGTTTAAAAAACTCTCCTGGGATGTATTTCGCGACCATATGGAAATCTCTTTCCGTTCCGCAGTTTTGATCTCACAGGAGATCATTCCGGCAATGGCGAAGAAAAAAGAAGGCCGCGTGATCTTAATGTCATCTTATTACGGAACTGAAGAGGGAACGCCGAATTTCCTCGCGCCTTATGTTTCCACAAAGAGCGCAATGCTTGGTTTAATGAGATCTCTTGCAAAAGAATATGGACCGAAAAATCTGAAGATCAATGCTATGGCACCGGATCTTACCGATACCAAGTTCTTAGATGAGATGCCGCAGATCATGAAAGATACAGTGGCACAGAGCAGCGAAAGAGGACGTATGCTTTCTGCTGATGAAGTTGCAGATGTTATGCTCAAATATCTGGATGTGAACCTGGAAGAAAATGGAAGGTGCGTTGTAATCAAATGATCTCTTTAGTCGGATGCACAGGATTTGTGGGAGGAAATATTGCCCGGGCTGGAAAGTTTGAGGGGCTGTATCATTCTTCCAATATTGAAGAAGCCTATGGGACGAAGCCGGATCTTTTAATCTATGCGGGACTTCGAGCAGAAAAATTTCTTGCAGAGAAGTTTCCGGAAAAAGATCTTGCATCCATCCATGAAGCAGAGGAAAACATCAAAAGAATTGCGCCGTTAAAACCGGTGTTGATATCTACGATCGATGTGTATGAAGATCCGTTTCATGCAACGGAAGAGACGAGCGCAAAAGGGCAGGGAGCTTATGGAAGAAACAGGGCGCAGATGGAGGAGTGGATCAAGGAGAACTATTCGGACTATCTGATCGTAAGACTTCCGGGACTTTTCGGAACGGGCATAAAAAAGAATTTTATTTATGATTATATTCACTATATTCCGGCCTTGTTAAATGAAGCAAAATTTGCTGAACTGTCCGGAAAGAATGAAAGTTTAAAAGAGTATTACGCTTTAAATGAAAAGGGGTTTTACCAGTGCCGTGCGCTTTCTGATACGGAGAGAACGGAATTGAGAAAGATTTTTGAACAGCTTGGCTTTTCGGCGCTCAACTTTACGGATAGTAGAGGAATCTTCCAATATTATAATTTAGAGCATTTATATCGTGACATTTTCGTCGCTTTGGATAATAATATAAAGATACTGAACATCATGACAGAGCCTGTTACGGTCTGTGAGATCTACAAGCATCTGACAGGAGAGTCTTTCCTCAATGAACTTGGGAAAGAGCCTCCGCATTATGATGCAAGAAGTCTTTACTATCCGGCATTTTCCGGCTTTGCCGCAGAAGATGGAACAGGCGGATATTTATATAGTAAAAAACAAGTACTTGATGAAATAAAACGATTTGTTGATAAGGAGACACAAATATGAAGGTTGCAGTTTCAAATATTGCATGGAGCCCGGATGAAGACAGCAGCATGTATGAGTTCTTAAGTGAACGCAGGCTTGCTTTAGAGATCGCACCAACAAGGATCATACCGTGGGACGATTCCAATACTTTGGGTAGAATGGCAGGTCCTTATGACAGGATCCGCGATGCTGCAAATTGGGCAAAGAATCTGTATGCGAAATATGGACTGAATGTTGTTTCCATGCAGTCGATCTTAAATGGAGTCAAAGCAAACATGTTCGGAAAAGAAGATGAACGCAGATTCCTGATCGACTATATGAAATCCGCCATTGATTTCGCAGCAGCAGTGAAGTGCAGAAACCTTGTGTTTGGCTGTCCGTTAAACCGCCGCATTCCGGATGAGTATCCGCTCGAAAAAGCCGGAAAGGTTGCAATCGATTTCTTCAGTGAGATCACAATGTATGCTGCTCAGCAGGGAACCTGTGTTTCCATTGAAGCAAACCCGACAATCTATAATACAAACTTTATCAACTATACATCCCAGGCGTTTGACCTTGTTCGCTGCATTGCCCGCGAAGTTGGAAAGAATGCTTCCAAAGCATTTAAAGTCAATCTCGACATGGGAACCATCTTAACGAATGGCGAAAATATCTATGAGCTTTTAACAGAAGATAATATCGAACTGATCAATCATGTTCATTTCAGTGAGCCGAATCTTCGTGTTCTCCGTCAGAGAAAAGAGCACTTTGAGATCGTTCGCCTTTTAGAAGAAGCTGGATACGACCGCTATATTTCTCTTGAAATGAGAATGCCGGAGAAGCAGGAAGAACTTCTTGAAGCAATCGAATATATTAAGAGTATGCAGTAAATGAAGGCAGGAAAGGTACTTTTAAAGACTCTTCTGGTCTTCATACCGGTGATCCTTGTCTGGATCTTTATTGCAGCATTCCCCGTGTATTATATGGACGGGGAATATTCTTATTTTACACAGGTGAAAGAATACCGCCTCGGACAGAGCAAACTTTCTCCCTGTGATATTTTGATCCTCGGAGATTCGAGGGCAAAATCTGCGCTGATCCCGGATGAGATCTCGGACAGCTGCATCTCTTTAGCAGAAGGCGGCTCTACTTCCGTAGAAGCTTATTTCACACTGAAAGATTATATTGAGCACATGGGCGCACCGGAAAAGGTGCTCCTTTCTGTAAGCTCTTATCATTTCACAAGTTTTGACGGCTTCTGGACTCGAAGCGTGTATTTTGATTTCTTAAGTTCAAAGCAGGCCGCAGAGGTTATAAATACTGCAAAAGGCTTTGGCGAGCAGGCTGCGTTAAAAGAAGCCGGCGGCGACAGCCTTCTTACGCTCTTTGAATATAAGATCAAATCTCCGACAAAATATATGTCCCCGGTCATTAACTCTTTTGGAGAAAACCGGAAAGAGATCAATGAAGAGGCGTATCAGGAAATGCTGGATTCGAAAGGCTTTAAGTCCTTTGTCAGCTGGTGGCCTACAAGTGCAGAGCATGACATGGAAAGCTTTGAAATGCTAAAGACTTTAGACTACTACTACCGAAAGATCATTGATCTTTGTGTGGAAAACGGCATAGAGCTTTATTCTTTAAACACACCGCTCATCTCTACAACATTCGAAGATGCGAAAAAGATCTCGGATCCTTTCAGTAAATATTTTAAAGAACTGAAAGCTGATTATCCGGAATCAGAATATCCGGATGTTCATATTGATACAGAGTTCTTCAGCTATGATGAACAGTACTTTGATGATGCAGATCACTTAAATCCAAAGGGCGCTAAGAAATATACTGCGTGGTTCTGTGATACGTACTTGAATAAAGGAGGTGCTTCATGAATTATATAAGCCTCCTGTTCTTTGTACTTTTAGCATTGGTAGTACTCTTTTATTATGTACTTCCTAAAAAGGCACAGTGGATCGTTCTGCTTGCGGGCAGTCTGATCTTTTATGCCTATGCCTCCTATATAGCACTTCCTGTGCTGATCCTTGAAACACTCGCCATTTTCTTCCTCGTAAAGAAGATGGAGAAGAGCAGCAGGAAAAAAGGCTTTGCCTTTGCCGCAATCGCACTGCTGGTTCTGGTACTGATCTTATTAATGTATGTGCCGGCACTCTGGAAATCATCTTTCTTTACGGGAGGCATTGTTTCGAAGCTGATCGCACCGCTTGGAATCTCTTATTGCACGCTGATGATGATCAGCTATGTTGTGGATACTTATCGTGAGACGATCCCGGCAGAGCGCAATTTTGCAAAGCTCCTTTTGTTTGCGCTTTATTTCCCTTCTATTACACAAGGACCGATGAACCGCTACGGAGATCTTGCGCCGCAGTTTATCAAGGAGCATTCCTTTGACAGCAAAAGAGCCTTTTTAGGTCTGATGCGTTTTGCTTATGGCGCATTTAAAAAACTGGTCGTGGCAAACCGCGTCGCAGCCTTTATTTCTGCGGTGAACAGTAATCAGAAAGCAGCTGGTGTTTTCATTTTAATGGACCTGATCCTCTTTATGCTGCAGCTTTATTCTGATTTTTCAGGTTGTGCAGACATGGCGATCGGTATGAGCCAGATCTTAGGAATCGACCTCCCTGAAAACTTCCATCATCCATACCTGTCCCGCAGCATCAGCGAATACTGGCGCAGATGGCATTTGACGCTCGGCAGCTGGCTGAAAGACTATATCTATTATCCGCTCTCTATGAGCCCGCTGGCTAAAAAATATATTAAGTCCGGAAAAGGATCTAAAAAGATGCGGATCAAGCTGGTTTCCAGTATCGCCTTCTTTATCCTTTGGATGGTGATGGGAATCTGGCATGGAACCGGCATCATGTTTGTTTTTATGGGACTGCAGTATGCGATTGTCTTTATCGCAACATATCTTTTAGAACCGGTGAGCAAAAAGTTCGCTAAAAATCATCCGAAACTGGAAGCGAACAGACTTTGGAAATTCTGGCAGCAGCTTAGAACGATCTTCCTTCTTTGGCCGATATTCTTAAATGTCAGCAGTCCGAAAGCGCTTGGAAATTTCGTAACACGGATCTTTACGTCTTTCCATGCAGAAAAGCTTTTTGATGGAGGCCTTTTAAAGTTCGACTTAAGCGCACTTCAGTGGATCCTGCTTTTGATCGGCTTCTTAACGATCCTTATTGTTTCGAATATTGAGGAGCGAAAAGGGGAGCATATTTTTGAGATCGTATTAAGACAAAAATTATGGATACGTATTTTGATTTACTGGTTTGTGGTAATTATGATATTATTGTCGCTGAGCGTTCAAAACACGGAGTTTATCTATGCACAGTATTAACATTTTATTCCCTGTCTATAATGAAGAAAAAAGATTGGAACAGGGAATCAGAAGAACAAAAGAATACATTCAGAAAGCATTACACGATGTTGACATCGCACTTACAATCGTAGATAATGCATCAACTGATAAAACCGAAGAGATCGCACTGAAACTGGCCCTGGAGATTCCGGAACTAAACTATATTCGAATCCCGGAAAAAGGTGTAGGCGCCGCTTTTCGAGCAGGGGTAAAAAAATCTGCGGCGGATATCGTTGGCTACATGGACATCGATCTCTCCACAGACCTTAGAGCGCTTTATGTTATGAAGCGTGTCTTTGAAGACAGGCCGGAGGTCATGATGGTCAATGCTTCAAAGCAGGCAAAGGGATCGAAAACAATTGGACGAAGCGCTTTAAGAAACATAACGTCAAAGGGACTTACAATGGTCATGAAGGCGGGTCTTGGCATGAAAGCGTCCGATGCGATCTGCGGATTTAAGTTTTTCCGCAGGGATTTTGTAGAGGATCTGATTGAACAGTCGGACAAGTCAGAAAATGGCTGGTTTTTCATCATTGAACTTTTAATTCGTGCAGAACGCAGTGGTCAAAAGATCGTAGAACTTCCGGTTATTTATACGGAAGCAGAAGGCGGACACGTAGATGTTGCAAAGCAGACCGCTGATTATTTAAAGAATATCAAGAAACTACGGAGGACATTAAAACATGGAATTTAAACGCGTAACTGAGATCTTGGATAAGGCAGCTAAGGACGTACCAGAAAAAATCGGTTTCGTGGATCAATATGGACAGATGACCTATCAGGAAATGAGAGATGCTTCCATCAAGGTAGCTCGTGCGATCCTGAAAGCATTTAATGAAGACCCGAAAGATCTTCAGGATAAAGAGCCGCTTCCGGCTGCAACGCTGATCGAGGCTGGTAATGACATTGCAGCTGTTATGCATGGAATCCTCTATGCAGGAGATTATTACTCTGTTATTGATGAGACGATGCCGAATGAGCGTATTGAAAAGATCTTCACGAATCTGAAACCGCGTCTTGTTATTGCAAATAAAAAGACAGAGGAGAAGGCAAGAAGCTTAAACTTTGACGGTAAAGTTCTGATCTACGAAGATATTATCGCAGAAGATAAAGATGATATGGAAATTCCGAAGATCGTCTGCGAAGAAGTTTCAACGAAGCTTGCCAGCATCACCTTTACTTCCGGATCCACAGGAAATCCGAAGGGTGTAATGACCGGACATAACGGAATTATTTATCCTTCTATCGCAAACAGAGATGATGTTGAGATCATCTTTACGGATCATGTCGGAAATCAGTCACCGATGTATTATGTTATGGGTGTACTGAACCTGTTCTTCAGTATTGCAGCAGAGGCGACCTGCTACTTCATGCCGAAATGGCTGTTCAGTCAGCCGGCAGAGCTTGTCAAATATATGGTTGAAAACCAGATCTCCATTATTGACTGGGTTGCATCCGCAGTTACAGTAATCTCCCGTTTTTCTGCTTGGGAAGGTTATGAAGAAGAACTGAATAAATATTTAAGAACCGTTACCTTTGCAGGTGACGTTGCATCTACAAAACTGATCAATAAGATGAAGAAAGTGATCCCGGATCCGAAATATCGTCAGGGATACGGCGCTACGGAATTTTATTATACCTTCCTCTATCATATGACCAGAGATATTGCTGATGATGAGAGAGTTCCGCTTGGTTATCCGGCAGAGTTTGTAACAGCATATATCATTAAAGATGATGGAACCGAAGCAAAAGAAGGAGAAGAGGGCGAGCTTTGCCTTGCAGGTCCTGGTATGGCGATCGGATATTTAAATGATGATGCGGCAACGGAAGAAAAATTCCAGGACAACCCGTTAAAGCCGGGCGAGCGTATTTACTGCACAGGTGATATCGTTAAGAAAAATGAGTTCGGCGAGATCATTTTCATGTCCAGAAAAGACTTTATGATCAAACATATGGGACACCGCGTTGAACTTGGCGAGATCGAACTTGCCGCAAGTTCTTTAGATGACCAGATGCAGTGTGCTTGTATCTTTGATAAAGAAAAAGAACATATTATCATGGTTTATGTCGGACGTCTCTCTGAAAGAGAACTGAAGGATAAACTGAAAGAAAAAGTACAGCGCCATATGGTTCCGAATCGTTTTATCAAACTGGAGAACCTGCCGCTGAACCAGAATAACAAAGTAGACCGCAAGAAATTAAAAGAGATTTATATCGGCTAAATGGGACTTAGAATCACTTCAATGCTGACAATTGAATATGCAAAAAAGCATTATGCAGCAGACTTTTCAAAGACACTGACGCTTGGAAGGCAGTTCCGTGCCTTTACTCAAAAGGAATTTAAGAAATACCTTCCGCAGTATCAGAGCATTTCTGCAGAAAAATTGAAGTCTGATTTTGAAAGTCCGTATGCGGAAGGCGTCTTTGAAGATATGTACGGCGCAAAGCTTTTAAGCCTCGATGGATTTGCGCACGAAAATCCGGATATCGTCTGGGATTTAAATCAGCAGATTCCAGAGGAAATGAAAGAGCAGTACAGCTGCATTATCGACGGTGGTACAATGGAGCATGTCTTTAACGTACCGCAGCTGGTCAAAAATTGCTTTAGCATGCTGAAAGAAGGCGGACTTTATATCTCCATGGTTCCTACGAATAACTTCAACGGACATGGTCTGTATCAGTTTTCTCCGGATTTCTTTTACAGCGTTTTCTCCAGAGCAAACGGAATGGAGATCAAGGATGTCTTTATCGTAAAATTCTCGGCAAAGAATAAAGTCTGGAAGATCAACAGTTCTCCGGCCGCATCCGGCGAGAGAGTACAATTTGATGTGAATACCCAGACGGAGATCTATGTGATTGCTAAGAAGATCGGAAATACGCCGGAGGAGATCACTGCGCAGCAGACAGACTATGAAGAAGGCTGGTATGAAGATGAAAAAAGTATCACCAACACCGCTTCAAGAGATGCGCTGATCGAAAAGGCTCCTAGAAAACTGGTCTATGCTTTCAGGCAGTTTATCTACGAACCTCTTGTGCGCAGAAAAAACAGGACGGTCATTAAACTTTAAAAACAGAAAAACCTGAAATGAGCAGCTTAAGAGTGGGTGAAACAACAAAACGAATTGCATGGGTAGACATCCTGAGATTTCTCGGGATGTCTCTGATTTACTGGGGCCATTTAGGTGTCAGTAATAATATCGTGCTCTATATCTTCTCACACCACGTTCCGCTGTTCTTTTTTATCAGCGGCTTCTTCGCGACGCTTTTACCGAAGGAAGGATCGTTCTTAAGCTTCCTTTGGAAAAAAGTTAGGGGTATCATCTTCCCTTATATCTTTTTTACCCTTTTGTTTTATGTGATGCAGCTGATCACACGACAGCTTTCTTTTTCAAAGCTCCCGTCAGCGCTTTTGATCTCAGCAGTCGGCATTCGAAACAAGGTCCCGGGACCTCTTTGGTTTTTCACCTGTCTGTTTATTGTTGTGATTGCGTTTGAACTGATCAAGCGTATTGTCAGTGTGATCTTTGGTTCATCAAAAGCAACAAAGATCATCAGCTTTATTCTTGCTGCGGCTTTGTTTATTGTTGGAATCTGCTTTTTAGGACATGAACCTGCGCAGGATCCGAAATGGTTCTGGAATGTGGACTCCGCTTTTGTTTATATTTTCTATTATGCACTTGGCGCATTCTTCTTCCCTGTGATCTCTAAGTGGAGATACAGAGAGCGGAAGCTGTTTGGGAAAGTATTCTTTTTTATCTTTTTTATCCTGGCTTTTGCCTTCGCTTTATTTACCTGTCTTAAGGGTGCGGACTTTACTGCACAGGTGGAAGGCTTCTTTGTAACGCTATTTAAGGAGCAGGTTTCCGCTGATATCCTCTTTGAAGTTTACGCGCTCCTTAGTGCATGTATTATGATCTTCTTTGAGATCTGTATCTCCAGATTTCTTGCACTTATTCCGGCAATTAGCCGTTTTCTTGCCTATGTCGGAAAAGATTCTTTGTACCACTGCGGCAATGAGCTGATCGTTAAGTATTTTGGGGGACTTTTGATCTCCTATCTGGGTCTTAACGCCTTTATGAATAATGACTGGTTTTTGCTTCTATACAGCATTATCTGTATGACCGTCCTGACATTTACGCTGAATCTTTTAGAGCGTCTTTGTCTTGGCCGTCTGTTCGGAAATGGACGGATCTCTTTTCACAAATAATTCACTGAAACAAAGCGCTTTGTAAGCTATGAAACGGTAGAAAAAGAATACCGTTTGTATTATAATGTATACTGGTTTTTTATGTGGAAAAGACAGACAGTATGAGGTCTATGAAGATGGATAAAATAGCGGTGCTGATCCCTTGTTATAATGAGGCACCTACGATCGAAAAAGTAATCAAAGATTTTAAGGAAGTCTTGCCGGAGGCTGTTATTTATGTGTACGATAACAACTCAACTGACGGGACCGACGAGATTGCCCGAAATGCAGGCGCCGTTGTCCGCTATGAGAGAAAACAAGGGAAGGGTAATGTCGTAAAACGTATGTTCCGCGAGATCGATGCAGAATGTTATCTCATGGTTGATGGAGATGATACCTATGCGGCCTCTGATGGTCCGGCTTTAGTCAGCCGTGTGCTTTATGATGGAGCGGATATGGCGATAGGCGACAGACTGTCTTCCACCTATTTTTCGGAAAATAAAAGAGTCCTGAACAGCTTTGGAAACCGTCTTATGAGAAAGGTGATCAATGGGATCTTCTCAAGCAATATCAAAGATATCATGACGGGCTATCGTGCGTTCAGTTTTGATTTTGTAAAGACCTTCCCAATCTCTTCTGAGGGCTTTGATATCGAGACGGAAATGACGATCCATGCAATCGATAAAAAGATGCAGATCGAGAATGTTGTGATCGAATATAAAGACAGAGAAGGAGAGAGCAAAAGTAAGCTTCACCCGGTAAAAGACGGGCTTAAGGCGATCGGCAAAATGATCTCACTTTATAAAAATTATAAGCCGGTAGCATTCTTTGGGATCATCGCAGCTGTTTTATTGATCATTGCGCTTGCATTCTTTATCCCGATTTTTGTGGAGTTTGTCGAGACCGGGCTGGTTCCAAAGATCCCGACCTTGATCGTATGCGGCTTTATGGCCATGGCAGCGATCGTTTCCCTTTTTGTCGGTATCCTGCTCAGCAATATTGTCCATAAGAATCATCAGGACTTTGAAGTTGCAAGACTGGCTGCGCATGGAAGATATAACGATCTGATGGGCAAAGCAGAAGCAAAAGATAAGACAATCATTTCAAAGATCAAGAATAAATTGAGTTAATTTAAGAAAGAGGATCACATGAAAAAATTAAAAGTCATGACGATTATCGGAACAAGACCTGAGATCATCCGCCTTGCAGAAACTATCAAGGCCTGCGATGAATACTTCGATCATGTTCTTGTGCATACAGGTCAAAACTATGACTATAAATTGAATCAGGTCTTTTTTGAAGAACTCGACCTTCGTGAGCCGGATTATTATTTAGAAGCGGCAGGTGAGACACTCGGTGATACAATGGGCGCGATCATCGCAAAGAGCTATCGCGTGATCAGCGAAGTAAAACCAGATGCGCTCCTGGTTTTAGGTGATACAAATTCTGCGCTTTGTGCAATCTCTGCAAAGCGTCTTAAAGTGCCTGTATTCCATATGGAAGCAGGAAACCGTTGCTGGGACTGGAACGTTTCTGAAATGATCAACCGCAAGATCGTAGACCATATCGCAGATATTAACCTTCCATATACGGAAAATTCCAGAAGATATCTTTTAGAAGAAGGAATCGACGGAAAAACGGTCTTTGTAACAGGATCTCCGATGAGAGAGCTTTTAGAAAAATATCAAGAACGTATCGAGGCAAGTAATGTGCTTGAAACGCTGGGCGTTGAAAAAGGAAAATACATCCTGGTCTCTGCTCACAGAGAAGAGAATATAGACCTGGAAGATAACTTCTATTCACTGATGACTGCGATCAATGAGATTGCAGAAACCTATCAGATGCCGGTCATCTATTCCACTCATCCGAGAAGCAAAAAGTTTATCGAGCAGAGAAACTTTAAGTTTTCTCCGCTTGTAAGAAGCATGGAACCATTCGGCTTCTTTGACTATAACAAGCTTCAGCGCAATGCTTTCTGCGTGCTTTCCGATTCCGGAACACTTTCAGAAGAGAGTGCAATGTGCCATTTCCCGGGCGTTTTGATCCGGACTTCCACTGAGCGGCCGGAGGCGCTTGATATGGGAAGTGTTGTGATCGGTGGGATTGATACTGAGACGATCGAGCAGGCAATGGAGCTTGCAGTAAAGATTCATGAAAATGGAGACGGATATGTGCTGAATCCGGATTATGAACAGAAAAATGTTTCACAGAAGGTAGTAAAGCTGATCCAAAGTTATACCGATATCGTAAACAGGACGGTTTGGCTGAAAAAGTAAAATGAAGATATTGGTTGTCTGCCAGCATTACTGGCCTGAAAACTTCAGAATCAACGATATCGTAGATGGCTTCTTAGAGCGGGGAGCAGAGGTCGATGTCCTCTGCGGTCAGCCGAATTATCCGGCTGGCCAGTTCTTTGAAGGCTATGATTCGCATTCCGTAAAGGAAGAATATCATGGACCGGTAAAGATTTACCGGACATTTGAGATCAAGAGAGGAAATAATTCTAACCTTCGGATCTTTTTAAATTATATTACCTTTCCGATTGCAAGCTATATAAAAGCCGGAAAGCTGATGAAAAACCATTATGATAAGATCTTCATTTATCAGCTCTCTCCTGTCATGATGGCAGCAGCAGGTCTACGCATCAAAAAGAAAAAGAAGATCGATACGACCATGTATATTTTAGATATCTGGCCGCAGAACCTTTATTCTGTTTTAGATATTAAAAGCAAACTGCTCAGGAAGATGATGTATAAGATCTCAATGAGCATTTATAAAAAGCCGGACAGGCTCATCACGGTCTCTGAGAAAATGAGACGCTATTTTATAGAAAAACTCAACCGGCCTGAAGATAATGTCACCTTTGTTCCACAGTCGCCTGAAAAACTCTATGAAGAAAGAAGGAGTAATGCGGAACTGAGAGCGCGCTTTAGCGGAGGCTTTCATATTGTCTTTACCGGAAATATTTCGCCGGCTCAGAATTTTGATATGGTGACAGATGCAGCAGTTCTGCTTAAAGACGAAGGGTTTACGGATATCAAGTTTATCATTGTTGGCGATGGCATGAGTGCAAATGATCTGAAAGCCAGTGTGGAGAAAAAAGGACTTAGCGAGATGTTTTTCTTTGAAGGCTTTAGACCAATCAGTGAAATGCCGGAGTATGCAGATATCGCAGATGCCCTGATCGCAACACTGAAATCCGAAGGTGTGGAAGATTATTCCATTCCTGCAAAAGTCATGAGTTATATGGCATCCGGAAAGCCGCTTTTGATTGCTATGGATGGCGAGATCAACGACATCATAGCGCAAGCAGAATGCGGACTCACTTCTGATCCGGATGATGCTTCAGAGCTCGCGAAGAATATTAAAACGCTTTATCACATGGATGAGGCGGAGCGGAAGAAGATTGGCGATAATGCGTATCGTTACCAGCAGGAACATTTTGAACGCGATAAAAGTATCGATAAGATTTTAGAAGTGATAAAGGGAGGAGAGCAGTGAAAAAACTTGTGATCATTCCTGCCTTTAATGAATCGGCGAATCTCGCCTCGGTCATTGCAGATATTAAAACGAATGCACCGGGCTTTGATTATATTATTATCAATGATGCTTCCACAGATAACACAAAGGAAGTCTGCGAAAAAGAAGGCCTTAGGTATCTGGATCTGGCATCAAACCTTGGAATCGGCGGAGCAGTGCAGACCGGCTATCAATACGCCCTGAATGAAGGCTATGAGCTTGCGGTTCAAATTGATGGTGACGGCCAGCATAAGGCGGAGTCGTTAGTGAAGCTTGAAACTGTTTTGAAAGCAGAAAACTGCGACATGGTGATCGGCTCGAGGTTTATCGATAAAAAAGGATTTCAGTCGACTACTTTAAGAAGAGTTGCGATCAAGTGGCTTTCAGGGCTGATCCGTGTTTTGACGGGAACAAGGATCACAGATCCGACATCAGGCCTTAGGCTCTGCAACCGAAAAGTGATCGCTGAATTTGCAGAAAAATATCCATGGGATTATCCGGAACCGGAATCAGTGACAGGATTACTTGCAAGGGGATTCAAGGTAAAAGAGACTGCTGTTGAAATGCGCGAGAGACAGGGTGGAAAATCTTCCATATCCAAGCCTTTGAGCGCCATCTATTACATGGTAAAAGTCAGTCTTGGAATCATGATCGAAGCAATAGGAGGACGTAGGAAAAAATGACCCTTAAAATACAGATTATCGTTATTGCTGTTGCGGTGCTTGCCATCGTCTTTACCACTGTATTGATCAAGAAGGACCGATTGGGTCTTAAGATCGCCATGCCGTGGCTGGTTGTTTTTGTCCTGATCATCATCTTTGCTGCGATCCCGGCTCTGATGGATTGGTTTTCCAATTTGATCGGTATTTATGATCCGGTCAATATGGTTTTGTTTATAGCCGGAATCTTCCTGATGATCATCATCTATTCGCTTACGATGTCTGTCTTTTCTACTAAGAAAAAGATCCGCGACTTGATTCAGAAAGTTGCGTATCTGGAAAGCCAGATCAAAAAGGAAAAAGAAAACGAAGTTAAATGATCGATAACAATACAAAAAAAGGTGCCGGCCTGAATGTGCTTTTGGCATTCATACTGACAGCGGTATTTTTTGCGGCCGTCATTCTTCTGTATGATTTTACATACGGAGTGATTGACGACCCGTTTATTGCAACGGTTTTAAATGGAGCCTATACAGGAACGCCGGATGCGCATGTTGTGTACATGAAGTATCCGCTTGCATGGATCCTTGTGCTTTTATTTCGCTGGATCTCTTCTGTAAATTGGCACTTCTTCCTCCTTGTAGGATGTTTTGTCATTTGCATATTTGTAGTTAATTTCCGCATTGCATCGAATGTAAAAAAGATTCTGTATAAAGTGATCTTCATGATCCTTTTTATGCTGCTGTTTTGGCTTTGCATGGCAAAGATGGTGCTGACCGCCCATTATTCCATGTGCGCCGCTGTACTTGCTGCAACGGGAATCTTTTACTTTGCAACGATCAAATACAAAAGTTCTAAACTAAATATTGTGCTTAATTATCTGGCAGCTTTTTTAATGCTCTGGACAGCCTATGCGATCCGCGCAAGGACCCTTTTCATGCTGCTTCCTTTAGCTGCGGCAGTATTTATCTATAAGTTCTTTCATGATAAGCCTGCATTCAATAAGGCGAATGTGATCCGTATGATCATCTTTCCGATCATTTTGTTTATCGGACTTGGCGGGATGGAACTCATGCATAATGCTCAGTATAAGAGTAAGGAATGGCAGACATTTTTAGCTTTTAATGATGCAAGGACTACGCTCTATGATTTTTACGGCCTTCCGGAGTATGAAGGGAATGAAGAGTTTTATGAATCCTTAAATATTTCCGGGGAAAGGCAGTATATGTATGAAAAATACTACCTGGAGTTTCAAGATGGCGTTCCGGATGATGCGCTTACACAGATTGCAGATTACAGGGTGAGTGAATATGCTGAAAAGATGCCTAAAGGAGAAAGGATCAAGGAGACGATCAAAGCTCTTCCTGTGAATCTGACACTTAAAACTTATGCGCCTGTGAACTGGATAAGTGCGGCATCTTTTATTATAATATTGCTAATCGCCCTCATTATGAAAAAATGGCGGGTTGCTATCGCTATCATTTTAGGAGTGATCACCAGCCTGATCCCGTGGCTTTGGATGATCTATATGGGAAAACCCACATCCCGTGTTACAATGGGTATCTGGGCAGCGGACCTTTTATTTGCAGCTGCATTGCTGATCGATAATTCCGAAGACATTGGAAATTATCTTAACAGGAAGGCGGAAAAGCTTTCGCACGGATTAAGGAGCGGCATTGCAGTTCTTCTTGCAGTTCTTGTGGCTGCAGCGCTTACAGCAGGAATTGCCGGCTCATATAAAAAGGTTCATAAGACAGTTGATAGTTCTTTGGCTTCCGGAAATGTCCGAAGCGCCCTTGAAGAGTGGTGTGAGAAGAGCCCTGATAAGCTTTACATCTGTGAATCTGAGATCGTTAATGGGCTTGGATTTAATGTAAGAAAAGTTGATAACAAACTGCAGAACCTTTATTGGCCGGGCGGCTGGACCGCAAAGATGGCTCAAAGCAAAGAAATCTGGAACCGTTTCGCAGTTGAGGATATTGAAAAAGGAATCATAGAAAACAAGAACGTTTACCTGATCGCATTTAGGGATACGGATGTTTCCTATTGGCTCCGCTTTTACCGGGATAATTATCCGGCAGCATCCTTAGAAACCGTTCAGGAAATAGAATTAGAAGAAACCCCGTTCACTATATATCAATTACAGGAAAGATAAGATGAAATTTTATATTTTAATATGTTTGGCACTAATCGGAATGGCAGCAGGCTACAGCGGTCTTTTTAAACGGAAATTTGCTGTAATGATGCCGCTGTCGGTATTTTCCTCCATACTGATCCTTTATGTGGCCGGTCTTTTTGGGCATATGAAACTTGGAGTGATCATTTTCCTTGGAGTTTCAGGCTTTTTATTCCTTGCGGGACTTACGAAGAGTATTATCCGCAGAGAGATGAAGGATTATGTTTCCAATGTGCTGAATTTCGGATTTGTCGTCTTCCTTGCAGCACTCGTTTTGATCTATTACATGACGGATGGACGTCTGCTTTCCAGATTTGATGAGTTTACGCATTGGGGACTTACCGTTAAGAATTATATGATCTTTGATGGCTTTGCAAATATCAAAGGCTCAACAACTCATGGTGCAGGCTATCAGCCGGGCATCTCCTTATTCTGCTATCTCTTTACCTCTTTACGAGATCAGGTGAATGAGTGCGATATGCTTAAAGGTATGGATGTCTTTATGATTGCTATGCTGCTTCCGATTTTCAGAAGGATCAACTGGAAGCGTTTTATTTTCGGTATCTTTTTGATTCCGTTTGTATTGTTTGCTCCATGGCTGTTTGCAAGCTATATCATTCCATATAACACTTTGTATATTGATGCCGCAATGGCTGTTACTTTTGCATTCCTTTTATATCACTATTACACAAGCAATCAGGATAAGGTCACCTATTTTATCCTGGGAATGGGAAGCGCGGTTATGATCCTGATCCGTCCGGGCAGCGAGGCATTTGCTCTGATGCTTTTGATCATGATCGTGATCGATATCCTTTTGTTCAAGCGTGATGAGTTTGGAAAGCTTTGCAGAAAAAGTGGATGGATGATGCCGATCTTCTATGTTGTGATCTCTGTGGCATCCTATCTTTCCTGGAGACTCTTTACTTCTGCAAATAAGATGATGCAGGTATTTGATTATATTGAGCCATCCGGACAGGAAGGTTCCAGCAGCGGAACGATCACATCAAATTTCATTGCAGCATTAACCAGAGTACCTGAAAATGCAACGATCAAGATCTCCTTTGTCGTATGGCTGATCGTTTTGGCTGTTATGGCATTTATTGTGATCATCCTTGCAAAAGGAGCAAAAGAACGCGGCAGAATGATCATAATGTCGATCCTGATGCTGATCGGCTATATCCTGTATGCAGCAGCTCTGCTTTATATGTACATTCATCTCTTTACCGCATATGAAGGAGAGAATCTGGCGTCCTTTGAGAGATATATGTTTACTTTCATTATGGGAAGTGCAATCTTCTTCCTGTATATGATTGTCGAAAAGATCTTTGCACGCTTTGGCGGTTTTGGAAATATCCTGATCCTGGTTCCGGTCGCAGCAGTGTTGATCTTTACTCCGTGGACCCGCGTAACGAGCGATATGTTCAACTGCAGCGAGACTGTTGAACAGACGATCTCAAAGCGCGCAGACTTTTATCGCTTTGAAGAAATTGCCGAGGAATGGGACTACGAAAAAGACAGAGTATATTTTATCGCCCAGGACAGCAATGGCTTTGAATATCAGCAGGCATATTATCTGGCCACTCCGGTATCCCTTTCCTACGATTACCCGATGGGATGGAGTCTGGGCTTCCCGTACTCAGACGATGATGTATGGACGATCGAGATGAGCCAGACGGATTGGGAAAAAGCCTTGATCGATGGCGGATATACGTATGTCTACCTTTACAATGTTGATAAACAGTTCCGTACAAGATATGGACAGATGTTTGAATATGAGACGGCGATCAGTAACAACTCAGCCTTTAAGGTGGAAATTAGCGGAGGACATGTGGTCTTAAAGAGAGCATTCTGATTTCATGGAAGAAAGATCCGTTTCAATAAAAAAGAATATCGTCTGGAATTCGATTGGAACCTTTGTGATGTTTTTCTGCCAGTGGCTGATGATGGTTTTGGTCGTCAGACTTTCCGGCTATGCTGACTCCGGTATCCTTTCGCTTTCCGTCTCCTGTGGCAATGTCTTTTTGATCATTGCCGCATTTGGCGTGAAAACCTACCAGGTTTCCGATATCAAAGATAAATACAGTGATGGAGAATATCTGGGCGCAAAGATCTGGACTATTCTTCTTACTGTTGTGATCGGCGGTATCTGGACGATCCTTTCTGCTTATGAGGGAATCGAAAAAACATCGATCCTTCTTTATTTGATCTACATTATGGTGTATTCCTATTCCGATGCCGTTTATGGATCCCTCCAAAAAAAATGGAGGCTGGATATTGCAGGTATCTCCATGTGCATCAGGAATATTGCAGCGCTTTTTATATTCTGTCTGGTCCTTTATTTTACAAAAGAGATAAGAATCGCGCTGGTCTCCATTCTTGCAGCATCTTTGCTGGTACTGTTCCTTTACGATATTCCTGCTTCTAAAAAGGTTGTAGAGGTAAGTCCGGTACTGAAAGGGAAAAAGCCATTTCTTTTACTTTGGGAATGTTTTCCTTATGCTGTTTATACTTTCCTGCACACACTCCTGCTTACTGTCCCGAAACTGGCGGTAAGGGGATTTTTTGATAAAGAAACACTGGGCATTTATTCGGCGGTCATGGCGCCTGTCACTGTACTTCAGGTCGCGGCGACATTTGTCATCAATCCGCTTTCGACGCTATTGGCAGCCAGACTGGAGGCTCGGGATTTTAAAGGTCTGCTGAAAATATTAGGAAAATGTTTCCTGATGCTTTTAGGCATTCTTGCCATTGGTATTTTAGTCTCGATCTTTCTTGGAAGATGGGGGCTCAACCTGCTTTATGGAAGCGAGATCACAGAGTATACTTACCTGTTGATTCCGATGGTCGTAGTTTCGGTTATGACTGCACTTACGATATTACTTGGTAACCTGGCAATCGTAATAAGGGATCATGTTGGAGCAAATGTCAGCGCGGTGTTAGGCCTTGCAGCGGCATTTGTTTTTAGCATTGTACTGATCCCGAAGATCGGTATGCAAGGCGCGAACTGGGCCTTGATCGCGGCGCTGTTTGTACAGGATGTGATCTTGATCTTTGCGGCCAGATTGAAGTTGAGGAAACGATGAAGATACTAAATGTTTTATATCAAACGGACGATAATTATGCAGCGATAGCAGGTGTCTCTATGACATCTCTTTTCCGCACAAACCAGCATATGGATGAAATCCATATCTATCTTTTAGACAGCGGTATTTCGGAAGAGAATCTTGAGAAGTTTCGGCAGCTTTGCGACGAATATGGCAGAGATCTTGAAATCATTGATACAGCTCCCTTGACAGAGAAGATCAAAAGTTATGGAGTCGGTACATTCCGTAATGTTTATACGGTGTATCTGACAATGTTTGTAATGAACGATCTGAACCTAAAGGGAAACAGGATCTTTAAATTAGATGCAGATACGATCGTTAAGGGTCCGTTAGATGAACTCTTAGAACTGGATATGCATGGGGCATACCTTGCAGCAACTTATGACTGCACACTAAATGCCTATAAAGAAATGGTGGGACTTACCCCTGATGACCGCTATTATAACGCGGGCATCATCCTCTTTGATCAGGATGCATGGATCGATAACCGCTGCCAGGATCAGCTTGTTGATCATATTCATAAATGCAGGACTCGCTATTATCTTTGCGAGCAGGATCTGATGAATGTGGTCTTTCAGGGAAAGATCGCCTATCTACCGGTGAAATATAATCTGAACAGTGGATTCTATATTTTTGGCGCGGAAACATCTTTTAAACTCTATCAGTTGAATCCGTATGCGTTTTCTTCATTGGAGGAAGTGAAGGAGGCGATGGCTCATCCTGTTGTCCACCATTTAATGGGAGCTATGACGGGGCGGCCGTGGGAAGTTAAAAATACACATCCTTTAAAAAAGGAATTTCAGGAAATTTTAGAATCTTCTCTTTGGGCCGGATGGAAGCCCAATGCTGTAAAACGGCCGGCAGTCTTTAAGATACAAAAATTCCTTCGCAGTATTTTGCAGGACTGGGCATATATCCGGATTCACAGGTATATGAATCTTAGATTCCTTAGAAATAAAAACAAAGAGGCGATCGAAGGATCAGATGTTTATGATCCAAAGTATATCTGCACGGAGTATTACGGCAAAGAGTATGAAGTACTCAAGCCACTGAACGTTTTATACCAGGCAAATGATTATTATGCGCCATATCTGGGTGTTTCTCTCCTGTCTTTACTTGACCGGAACAAACACATAAAAGACATAAATATTTTTATAATTGACGATGGCATTTCGGAAGAAAATAAACAGAAGATCGATGAGACTGCCAAGATGTTCGGCCGCAGTACATCCTATATTGATACCGCAAGACAGGTAAAAATATTAGAGGATGCCGGAGCTCCGAAGTTCCGTGGTAATTATGCGACCTACTTTAAGCTTTTTGTGCTTGATGAACTTCCGGAAGAAGTTGAGAGGATCCTTTATGTGGATTCAGACACGGTAATTCGCGGAAGATTAGATGAGATCACAGAATTTGATTTTGCAGGAAAATCCCTGGCAATGGTACCGGCTATTTATCATGATAAGTATCGTGCAAAGGTTGGAATCAGCCATGAGGACCTGACCTATAATGCCGGCATTATGGCGTTTGATCTTAAGGCCTGGAGGGCAAACGAGTGCAGGGCGCGTCTGATCAAGGGAATGCAGGAAGATCCTAAGGTTTTGACATTTGCACCGGATCAGTCGCTTGCGATCAAGGTGCTGCAAAAGGATCTTGCACAGCTTCCGCTGAGAGTTAATTTTTCAACGCTTTATACCTTGTTCAGCTATAAAGAGATCAATAAGATGTTCTCCTGCAGGGAAGCATCCCTCTTTACGCAGGAAGATATCGATGAAGCATATAAAGATATTGCAGTCTACCATTTTATCGAATTACAGGTTGGAAAACCGTGGGAAGCTGACAGTGTGCATCCAAAGAAATTTCTTTGGAAACAGTATTTTGATAAATCCTTCTGGAGCACACTTCCCGCACCGAAAGTTAAACTCTCTGCAATCTTAAAACTGCAGCGCATTGCATATAAGATTCTTCCGACCAGACTATACATGGCTTCTTATGCATTCGCATGGAAGTATCTGATGAGGTAAGAGAAAATTGAGACGTGACCCAAGAACGGAAAGAGAAATTAAATATCGAACTCCTGCAAGAAGGGACGAACCGAGAAGAAACAGTCGAAGGGACGGAAAAGAAGAGTACTTTGAAGAACTCAGCCGCAGCAGACGTAAGGCAAGCAGACAGAGCCGTGCCACAGAAAGCAGCGTAGAAGAAGATAGAAGAAGGCTAAGGCAGATTCGTGCAGAAGAACAGGAAATCCTAAGAAGACAGGAAGAAAGAGCCCAAAGAAGAAACGGAAGAAGAAGCACTGGAGCTGAAGATTTCTACGAGCCGGATTATTACGAGGACGAGTGGGAGAGCATTCGCCGTCCAAGCAATTACCGTCAGGAAAAAGAGTATTATAAACAAAGTTTAAAAGAACGAAGATATAAAGAAGATCGCGGGCGAACATCCTATGAAGATAGAAGAAGACGCCCGTCTGTTTATGAAGCGGAAACCGCGAAACCTAAGAAAAAAGGAAAGGCCAAAAGAGTATTTACTACGATCCTGGTGATCCTTTTGATCCTTGTAGTCGGACTAGGCGTTGTCTGGTGCGTTCCGTCTTGCCGGGCAGCCGCTGTAAAAACAGTGCTGAAATCTCCTTTAGGTCCGGTGTTTGGCAATATGATCTTCGGCAAAAGCTATGAGCAATATGTTCATGATCAGGACTTTGACGAAGCTTCCGTAAAGATCCACGATGGTGTTTCAATTCCGAACGGCAATATGACGATCGCTTTGTTCGGCGTTGATGCCAGAGAAGAGGATTTGCAGATCGGAACGATGGCCGATTCCATGGTTGTGATCAATGTTGATAGTGATGGAAATATTAAGATGGCATCTGTCTTCAGAGACACCTATCTGCTAAGTCGTACGAAAGATGGGGAAGAGATCATCTCCAAAGCAAATTCTGCGTATTATCGAGGAGGTCCGCTTGGAGCAGTGAATATGCTGAATGAAAACTTCGATTTGGCCATCACCGATTATGTTGTTGTAAATTTCTGGGGCCTTGCAAATATTATCGATCTGATTGGAGGAATCAGGCTTAAGGTTACAGAAACCGAGAAGGACGAGCTTAATTACTATATGTGGGAGCAGAATCTTTATGGCGGAAATGAATTCGTCCCGCTTGAAGAATATGGAGATTCCGTCCTGCTTACCGGCGATCAGGCAACAGCCTTTTGCAGGTTAAGAAGCGTCAATTTTGAATCACCTGAAGATGGCGTGACCTATCATGATGACTATGGAAGGGCCGCAAGACAGCGATATACTTTGACAGAGCTTATCGCACAGACAAGAGATCTTGGCGTATTGAAACTGATGATGATCGCAGATGATCTTTTTGAGGCAAATTCCGGCGATAAGAAATTTATTCAGACTTCCCTTAATATGAGGGAACTGACCAAATGGTTTGCATGCGGCTATGATATGAACATGGCAGGAAGTGCAGGCTATCCGGATCTGGAACATCAGTATGGCGCTAACCTTGACAGCGGAGCGACAGTAGTTGCAGATACCCTGGAGGAAAACGTTGCGCTGATGCATGAATTCTTATACGGCATCCAAGGCTATGAACCGAGTGCCGGATTAAGAGAAGTCGCAGAGAAGATCCGCGCAGAAGTTGCCAGACAGATCGGATATTAGCGAATGAAGATTTAATAAGCACATGTCACAAAAGTGACACATTTTCTGCTTAATATTTTTTATTATAAAAAACACGGTTCGTGCAATATTTAGGAGGTTTTAATAATGCAGAACGATTATAATAAAAATTCTTTTGATGACAACGAAAAAGGACAACAGGAACAAAAGGATACGCAGCAGAATACGCCAAGATGGACACCGTATGAAGAAGAATATAAGACGGTGACGAAAGCGGAAAAACCGAAAAAACGCTGGATCATTCCTCTTGTGATCGCGTTGGTGATCATGGTTGCCGCAATCGCGGTTGGAACTATTTTCGGAGCAAAGAAGCTCAGTCGTATGGTGAAAGATTCTGTTGGAACGGATCAGAATGTGACGAGTGAAAATACAGATACTGCTGTCATTTCAACAACAGATACCTCAGGCCTTGGAAACTCTACTGTTTCGGGCAGCATCATTTTAACGGATGTTTCTGATATCGTGAACGAGGTAATCCCGTCTGTAGTATCGATCACTTCAAGAAGCTTGATCGACAACGGCGGATATGGAGACTACTGGGATTTCTTCTTTGGCGGCAGCTACGGAAGTTCTAATTCCAACGAGAGCAGAGAAGTAGAGAGTGGTCTTGGTTCCGGTACGATCATCTCCCAAAACTCCGAGGAGCTTTTGATCTTAACCAGTTATCACGTAGTAGAAGGAAGTTCTTCCTTGTATGTTACATTCAATGATGGCTCTTCTGTTGATGGCTATATAAAGTCTCAGAGTGAGGCGGACGATATCGCGATCGTTGCAGTTCCATTGACAGATATTTCAGAGGAAACCTTATCTGCGATCAAGATTGCAAAGCTTTCCACAACACCGGCGAACGTAGGCGATGGTGCAATCGTTATCGGTAATGCGCTTGGATATGGAATGAGCGTTACGACAGGAATTATCAGTGCAACAGATAGAGAGATCACAGTGGACGGAAAGACGCTCACTGTAATGCAGACAGATGCAGCGATCAACAGTGGTAATTCAGGTGGATGTGTACTGAACAGCAATGGAGATATTATCGGTATCAGTGAAGCAAAGATCACGATCACTTCAGTAGAGGGTATGTGCTATGCGATCCCGGTTTCTTCCAACACAGAGCTGATCCAGACGCTGCTCAACCAGGAAGGAAGTACAAACAACGCAACGACTAACACAACAAACGGACAGGGAGCATACCTTGGAATCCGCGGACGTGATGTAGATAATACAGCAGCAAACAGTTACGGAAAACCAAAGGGTGTCCTTGTAAAAGGCATTATTCCGGGCAGCGGTGCAGAAGATGCAGGTGTTAAAGAAGATGATATAATTGTAGGAATGGATAATGTATCATTTACTACAATGAGCGAACTTCAGGAGCAGCTTTCAAGACATGAGCCGGGAGATACCGTAACGCTGATCATCATGCGTGAAGTTGATGGTAAATATACACAGATTAAACTGGATGTTACATTGACAGACTCAGTTAGCTAAAATTAAGAAATAAACATAAAGGTGAGAATTTTTAATGGCTGAAGAGAAAGAATTTCAGGATAACAACGACAGAGAAAATGTTTGCTACATGTGTCACAGAAGTGAGAGCAAAGCCGGCAGAATGTTAAAGATGCCGGGCAACTTGCATGTATGCGTAGACTGCCTGCAAAGAACGGTAGACTCCTTTGGTAATGGTGGAGCTTTTGATATGTCAAATTTAGGGCTTTCCGGTTTTCCGTTCCTTGGCGGAGCAGGGGACATGATGCAGGGCATGCAGGATCTTCCGCAGGATACAGAGCAGCAGGAAGTATTGACCGGAGAGGTCGTAAATGAAGATGGAACCCCTGTAGTTGAAGCTGAGGAAGAAACAAAAGAGGGTGAAGATGCGCCAAAGCGCGGAATGCCGAATATCAGTTTTATTAATCTGGCGGATCTGCAGCAGGGCTTTGGAAGACGCCAGCAGGTAAAGAAAAAACCAAAACGGACAGGTCCTTTGATCGATCCGGATAAGGTTCTTCCTCCGCACAAGCTGAAAGAAAAACTGGATGAGTATGTCATCGGACAGGAAAAAGCAAAAAAGGCGATTTCTGTTGCCGTATATAACCACTATAAAAGAATCATTGCAGGAGAACGTCTTGATAACTCTGATGGAGTTCAGATCGAAAAATCCAATCTTTTAATGATCGGACCTACCGGCTGCGGAAAAACCTATATTGTCCAGACGCTTGCAAAACTCTTAGATGTTCCGCTTGCGATCACAGACGCTACTTCCCTGACGGAAGCCGGATACATCGGAGATGATATTGAAAGCGTACTTTCAAAACTTCTTGCGGCAGCAGATAATGATGTGGAACGTGCAGAAATCGGTATTGTCTTTATTGACGAGATCGATAAGATCGCGAAAAAGAACAGTAACCGCGGAAGAGATGTAAGCGGCGAGTCTGTTCAGCAAGGACTCTTAAAACTTCTTGAAGGAAGTGAAGTGGAAGTTCCGGTTGGTGCCAGCAGTAAAAATGCAATGGTGCCTTTAACCACGATCAATACCAAAAACATCTTATTTATCTGCGGCGGTGCATTTCCGGAATTAGAAGATATCATCAAAGAGCGTATGCGTGAAAATACTTCGATGGGATTTAATGCAGACCTCAAAGATAAATATGATGACGATGAAAACATTCTCGATAATGTAGAATCAGAAGATTTAAGACGTTTTGGTTTGATCCCTGAATTCTTAGGACGTCTTCCGATTGTTGTTACTCTTCAGAACCTGACCAGCGAGATGATGGTCTCTGTTCTGAAAGAGCCTAAGAACGCAATCCTGAAACAATATCAGAAGCTGTTAGAGCTTGATGAAGTTAAGCTGGAATTTGAAGATGATGCCCTTTTAGCCCTTACAAAACGCGCGGAAAAGAGAAAGATCGGCGCAAGAGGATTAAGGTCCATCATCGAGGAGATTATGCTGGATATCATGTATGAGATTCCGAAAGATGACAGCATTGGAACAGTTATCATCACCAAGGATTATATCGAAAATAACGGGGCTCCGAGAATTGAACTCAGAGGTTGACAAACAGCCCAGCCGCGTTGTAGAATAGCCTTTGCGTGATTAAGTGCATTTAGCTCAGCTGGATAGAGCGTCTGGCTACGGACCAGAAGGTCGGGGGTTCGAATCCTCTAATGCACGGAGAAGAGCTCTTCG
>CAMODY010000007.1 GCA_946611595.1 uncultured Clostridia bacterium
GCTTTTCCGGCCGGCACAACTTCAAGCTCTGCAGAGATCAGGTCCTCTTCTACAAGACCATATTTCTCATTTAAGATCTTTAAGATTCCAAGCTTAACTCTTTCGCTGTCTTCTTTATCTCCGATCGGTCTGGAACCTAAAAGTACATTTAAAACCTCGGAAGGAACAGCTTTATCCAAAGGCTCTTTATCTGTTGATTTGTTCAGATGCGGAAGGAGGTCCTCAATAATAAAGTTCGGATCGCCCTCATCTCCTCCGATATTGACATCGACTACGCTTCCATCTTTCAGTACGACAACACCATAAATTTCAAGCGGTCTTGCAACCCACTGATATTTTCTGATTCCGCCATAGTGATGCGTCTTAAAGTATGCCATCTCAGCTTCTTCATAAAGCGGCATCGGCTTAAGATCCAGTCTCGGTGCATCTGTATGTGCTGCGCCGATGTTGATTCCTTTTTCAAGACCTTCCTTACCGATCACTGCAAGCATGATGGATTTTCCGCGGTTGTTGAAATACACCTTGTCCCCGGTCTTCAGTTTCATGCCAGCCTTATACTCTTTAAAGCCTTTTTCTGTTGCAAGTTTAATGCAGTAGTTTACGCAAAGACGCTCGGTCTTTCCATTATCCAGAAACTTTTTATAATCCTCGCAGTATGTGAACATCTTTTTCTCTTCTGCTGGAGTAAGGCGGTCATAACCATTTCCCGGATTGTAGAATAATTTTTCTTTTAATGCGTTTTTCTTGTCTGCCATTTATATGCCTCCTGATTGTTATAATAATCTTTCTTTATGCTGCAGAATCTGTTGTCTGCTCAATACCTTCCCAGTAATCATCCGGAATGATATTGAAGGCTCCGTTATCATTTGTGATCTGATAATATTTCCCGTTGTAAAGGATCACACCCGGATAATCGCATCCAAGCGTATATGCACTTTCATCATTCATATAGAACGTATAGTAGATCGAACCATCCTGATCAGATACAGGCATTTCGCTGATCTCACTTCCAACCTGTACACCCTTAAGTGCCTCAAAGACCTTTTGGATCATAGCAGGATCTGTTACGATCACATCCGTATTATTCTTGGTATATTTCAGTTTCACCGGAGCATTCGCTGCAAAGTTATCGCGAAAAGCGCTGATTGAAGGATCATTAAAGAAACTAAAGAAGTCTGTGTTTGCAATCGGCTCTGAAGCGGAGCTAAAAGGCGATACTTCACTTTCCGGTGCATCTACAGATCCGGTCTCTTCAAACTGTTCATTCAATTGTTTCCAATGGATCTTGCAGTAGTATTCTCCGTTGATCGCCGGATATTTCTTGCTGTCCTCCTGAGCTTCATTCTGGCAGTCATATTCTCTGTTATAAGCACAGCGGAGCGTTTCCGGACCGCCATCGTTGATGGAGGTAAGATATGAAAAGCCAAAGATCAAAAGCCATGCAGCTGCAATGATAACTGCAGCAAGTCCTCTGCTGATTCCATTTTTAAACAATCTCTCAAGATTCACGATATCGTCAATCCGTCTCTTCCGAACGAACTTCGTAAGAGCGCAGCTGATCAGATAGCCTAAAATACCTGCAATAATACCAACGATCAGACCTGCCAAAACGTCGGTTACGTAGTGTACCATCAGATAAACCCTTGAAGCAGCGGTAAGGAGTGCTACAACCGGGAATATCCAGGCAACGCCCTTTTTCTTCTCCGTAAAGTGGCACAGGAACAAGACGGTTGCAACTTCGAATGCACCTGTCGTATGTCCTGACGGGAATGAGTAATCCGACTCACAGAGCTGACCAGCACCAAGATACCATGCCCAATACTGTGCATCACCCTGAAGAGTGTTATACGGCCGTATCCTGAGGACGGCTGGTTTTACGATAATATTTGTGATCAGGGTTCCGATGATCACGGCAAAAACAAGTGCAAAACCAACTTTTCTCGTGCGCTTGAAAAAACACATAACAAGACCCATTACTGCCATGAGAGCAATGTATTTCGTCGATCCCATCGCCGTAAAGATCTTTGCAAGAGCAGTAAAGAAACCGTTTTGCATACCGCCAAAGAAATGAAAAACTGCCATATCCAGACCATAGAAGGCAGCATTTAACTGATCCCCAATAGAGCCTGTTAATAATAAGTTTGTAAACATAAGATGTACTCCTCTGATTATTCTAACGCGCGCTTTGAAACTATATTTCAGCCCAGCGCATGATACCAGGATATTGTACCAAAAAACGCACTGTTTTTAAACCACAAAAGAGGCCGTTTCGCTTTGTTATTCAAAATCACTTCTAATCTTGCGGCGAAAGGACATTGTCGTATATAATAAATAGCGGAAGGTATATAAAAAGGGGGAATTGCCGCTCTGAAAGGCGGCAGCTTGTAACGTTATGGGGAAATATAAGCTTTTCTTTTCTTCATTTACTGCAGTGATTGCTGTCAGCATGGTTCTTTTTGGCTGCGGCCTTCATATTGGTAAAAAAGAGCCGGCTGCAGAAACAGCCGTTCAGACAGAAGCTGCGTCTTCTGAGGAAGGCCAGGATATTCATTCCATTACCGAAAAAGAAACCGATCCTGAAGGAACTCCTATTACATTCACCGGTGATATGCAGTATGAAGCCAATATCTTCTTAAGCAACTTTGCTGAGCAGTACGGCTTTACTTCTTACGATGTCGCGGCTCATGATGTGAAATTCCTTATGACATTTGCCCATCGCTATGCAAAAATCAATGCCTCCGGCAATTTATCTTATGACAGACAATACGAAGTCATGACGCTGGATTATGCAAATACTGTCCTGGACCGTTTCTTTGGAGAATCTGTATCCGACTCGGAAATGCTCTCCTTCCCTGCTCCATCCTATTCTTATGACAGTTCATATCATGGACCGTATTATAGCAGCGGCCTTGTTTATTATGATGCTGCCGATGGAGCAACAACAACAGATCTGGTCGTAGTGGACTCTGCGCACCAGTTTCCTGACGGAACGATCGATATGCTTTTCACAAAATATTCCATGCTGGACTTTTATGACAGCATTGGAGGTTTAGCAGTAACAGATACTTATTATTCCATGACACCAGACGAAGCGGCTTCAGATTCAAACCTTGAAAAGATCGGTACAGGCTGGGCCACCGTTATGCCAAAGGCTTATAATGGCCGAAACACCTACCAGCTTATCCGTTATCAGGAATATTAATTTGAAATCTTCTTAAAAAATATAAATCAACTACATGTTTTATAGAAAGGAACTGACATGAACACAAGACGCTTAACAAAAAAAGAAATGAGGATCTTTGCTGTCGGACAGCTCGGATGGTCGATCCTCGGAGGTATCATCAATACCTGGCTGGTCACATTTTACCTGCCTACCACAAGTTCTGTGGAAGCAGGCGCAAAATTCTACATCCCAACCGGTCTTATCATTTTAGGAGTGCTGACGGTACTGGGTCTTATCACCTTTATCTGCCGAATCTTTGATGCGGTAACAGATCCATGGATTGCTTCTCTTTCCGACCGCAGCAAAAACCCGAAGGGAAGAAGAATTCCGTTTATGCGCAGAGCTGCCATCCCGTTTGCAGTGATTACTGTCCTGGTATTCTGTGCACCGATTGAGACGATCAGCACGATCAACATCATCTGGATCTTAGTATTCCTGATCCTCTTCTATCTGTTTATGACAATGTACTGCACCCCGTACAATGCATTGATCTCTGAGTTCGGAAAAACACAGGAAGACCGTATGTATATCTCCACCGCGATCTCACTGACCTTCTTCTTCGGAACACTGATCGCTTACCTTCCGTTCGTACTTGCAGGTCCGCTGCAGGCGCTGGTTGGATATGGTTGGAGCTATCGTATCTGGTTCATCGTCCTTGCGATCTTTGCACTTATCTGCATGCTGATCCCGACATTCAAGTTGAACGAAAAAGACTTTGTAGATGCTAAGCCGAGTGAATCCAATGCATTCAAGAGCCTTGGTGCTACATTCAAAAATAGAGAATTCCTGAAATTTGCAGGTTCTGATATTGCATACTGGATCGGACTGACTCTGTTCCAGACAGGACTTCCGTTCTTTGTAAAAGTTTCCATGCAGTTAGATGAATTCTACACAACCGTCTTCTTAGGAGCCATGACAATCCTTTCTGCATGCTTCTATCCGTTTGTATCTAAAATGGTTAAAAAACACGGAAAGAAGAAACTGGTTATTATCGGTTTCTTAGGACTTGCACTTGCTTATCTGATCACTGCCCTGATCGGCGTTATCCCACTTCCGGGTGTTGTATTTGGTGTTCTGATCGTTGTGATCGCAGCTTTCCCGATGGCACTTCTCGGTATCATCCCGCAGTCCATCGTTGCTGACGTTGCAGAAGAAGATTCCATCCTGACAGGCGAAAAGAGAGAAGGTATGTTCTTCGCAGCAAGAACCTTTGCCATGAAACTCGGTCAGTCGATCGCTATGCTTGCTTTCACCTCTCTGGCAGTTCTTGGTACGACCCAGGATCTTACAAGCAATGACCTTACCGCTTCTCCAACAGGCCTTAGAATCGTAGCAATCGTAGCAATTGCGTTCTGCGTTTTAGGTGCTGTGATTTTAAGCTTCTACAACGAGAAGAAAGTCATGAAAACGATCGCTGATGAACACAAGGCAGAAGGTTTAGAAGAATAATCAATCCTACATAAAGACTAAGACTGAAGAAAACTATGATTAACATTAACATTAACGATATTGCCGTCAGATATACAGTTGATGGCGTTGAAAAAAGAGCACACGGGCCGGAGAATGAAGATCTCCGGCTTGAGCTTTGTCAAAAAGAAAACCGTACCACGATCAATATCATAGCAAAGCACCCGATCAAAATGGTCACCTCTTCTTTTGAAGTTCCCTATCATTATGATCCGGACGATCGTGTGTATGTAAATGGATATCAATCCTGGACTGATACCAAGGAATTTGCCCTTGATGAATATCTCCATGACCTGAAAGGAAAAGTGCCTCGGTTTATCCGGAATATTTTCCATTTTGATAATTATGGCGACGCATGGTTCATGGATTACCAGAAGGATAACTTCCACAGTTTCACCTATGGATATTTGAAGAAGAAAGATGGCAGAGCCCACCTGGTCGGATCACTGAATGAAAAGAATGCCTTTCTGATCGTTCACTATAAAAAAGACGCGGGCGTTTTATCTCTTCGTAGCGACTGCGAATATAAGCTGGTGGAAGATGAATTCTGTCTTTATGATTTTGTAGAATACGAAGGAACTGTCCATGATGTTTTAGAGCAATATTTTGCAAACTACGGAAGCTGCTCTGCACCGAAGATCAATGGCTACACTTCCTGGTATTTGCATTACCAGAAGATCAATGAAGAAAAGATTTATACCGCACTCGACGGTATCGACAGCAAGCATTTTGATCTTTTCCAGATTGATGACGGCTATGAAACCTTCGTCGGAGACTGGATGGACATCGATCCTGCGAAATTTCCGAATGGCCTGAAACCGATCGTTGAAAAGATTCATGCGAAAGGATTAAAAGCCGGCATCTGGCTTGCTCCTTTCGTTTGTGAAACAAAAAGCCGCTTATACAAAGAGCATCCGGACTGGCTCTATAAAGAAAACGGAGAGGTCGTATTTGCAGGAAGCAACTGGAGCGGAGATGTCGCACTTGATCTAAGGCTTCCTGAAGTACAGGATTACATCAAAAAATGCCTTCTCTACTACATGGATCTGGGCTTTGATTTCTTTAAGCTGGACTTTCTCTATGCTGCTGCATTGATTCACGAAGGCCGCGGCATGACACGCGCAGAGATCATGCGCCGTTCCATGGAAGGCCTTAGAGAAATCTTAGGAGACAAACTGATCTTAGGCTGTGGCGTGCCGCTGTCATCTGCTTTTAATCTTGTAGATTACTGCCGCATTGGTCCTGATGTCTCCTTAATTTTTGACGATGCATTTTATATGCGCAAAATGCACAGGGAGAGGATTTCTACCAAAATCACCTTGCAGAACACGATCTTCAGGGCTCATATGGATGGAAGTGTCTTCCGCTGCGACCCGGATGTTTTCCTGCTAAGGGATAATGATATTAAGCTATCGAAAGAGCAACGCCGTGCCCTTTGTATGCTGAACCACCTTTGCGGATCTGTCTATATGACCAGCGATAATGTTGCGCAATATGATGCAGAAAAGAAAGCTCTGCTAAAGGAAGCACAGGAATTATCAAAGGCTCAGATCACCAATATCACACGGGAAGGCGATCTGATCACGATCGAATATTTGCTTGATAAAAATGCCGGAAAACTCATTTATAACAGCGAAAAAGGCGTTCTGATGTAGCGCATATTGTAAGGGGACAAGTTAAAATCTGATAGTCACTTTTCTTGCCTCCAAATACACTGTAGTTGTTAAAGTGTATTTGGAGGCAAAAGTAAGAAGGACGGTCTGCCAACTACGCAGACCGTTTTTTTGCAACAAAAGGGGGAAAGGAGACTATTTTATGACAGCTAAAAGAAAAACCAGAAAACGGATCCTTGCTCTTTCTGCAGCTTCGCTACTCGCGCTGTCTTTGGCAGCTTGCGGAGCAGGTGGTAAAGATTCCGGATCCTCAGCAGCAGCAAATGGTACGTTTTATATTTCCGCTGAAGATGATGTTTCCACGACCGGTTCTGTAATTCCTGCCTGGGCGGAAAAAGGCGTTAACAGCAACTTTATTCTGGGAGCTCTGGTTTCCGGAAAAGATGTTAGCGGCAATTTAGCAAAAACAGCGGTTGCAGATAAGGACAGCATAAAGATCAATAACGTCAATATCGTTTCAGAGCTTGGTGATGACCTGAATGACAAGGAAGCTACCAATACCGGCTTTCTGGTAGTCAGCGGCACCGATGCTGATACATCCGTGGATCTGAGTGATGCCTCTTTGCTTTTTTCAGATAACTCTGATGGTAAAAATGCAAACGATTTCACCGGCCTTGGATCTGCAGTTGTAGTAACGGGTGGTGAAAAAACAGATACCAGTCTGACAATGGATAATGTATCGATCGATACTGCCGGATTCGGAAGAGATGCAGTCATTGTAGATGCTTATGCCAATGCAGTTATGACGAATTCCAATATTTATACTGCAGGAAAGAACCCACTTATGGAAGCATATAAAGGCTATGCAAGCACAGCCGCACAGGCTTATATGATTTCTCCTCCGTGGATTCTTGGTATTTACGGCGGCGTTCGTGCAGCAAACGTTTTAGGAACAAACAGTTCCTTCACGGTTGCAGATTCCACGATTGAGTCCGGTTCCTGGGCAGTTATCTCTACAGACGACTGCACTAATCCGACCGTCAATGTCATCAACTCCACGCTCAAGATTTCCGAGTATAACGGCTCTGATGCAAGCGGAAACGACAGCTCAACTTCCATGAATGGCGGTGCTGCTCTGTTTGGATATGACAAGAATTACGGTTCCGGCTATGGAACATACAATATCGGAAGTTCTTATGAAAACTTCTATGGAACAACCTTTGACGGCACAACATATGCAACGATCCTTACAGGTGCAGGCCCGACCTACTACGGCGCATCTTCTGACGGTATGACCGTTGCAAACATGGCAACTGATAAAGCCGTTTACACCTATGAAGGTGAAGCAAAAGATACCGTGGTAAATTCCGTATTTGGTGTTATGGACCATCAGGGTGCTGAAGAAGTCATTCTCGATAAAGGCTCTGTATGGAACACCGAGGAAGCAGTTATCTTAGTACGTGGCGCACAGGCTTCTGATTATGTGATCTCCGGTGCGCAGCTGAATCCGAAGTCCGGTATCATCTTCCAGATGATGGACGATGACGATGGTTACGGAACTTCCGGTGCCGGCGGAGATACCGAGGGAACACAGGGCTTTGCAAAATGGGACGGCGAAGCCTGGGGAATGCCGACCTTCTCATCCGGATTCTCAGATCTGAACGAAGCAGGCTTTGTAGCTCCTCAGAGCGGCGGCGCTTACAATACTTCCCTTAGTCTGGAAACAGATATTGACGGAACTCCGGTGGAATATAACGGCGATGTTTTGAATGGTTCCGGAACAGGAAAAGATACCAACGTCGGCGGACTGATGGTCAACATTGGTACAGACGTTACTTTAAATGGTGCAATCTCCTCTACTTCTGCAGTACACGGTCTTTCGTATACAAAAGAAGCTGCTGAGTATCTGCAGACACTTGCGGATAAATACGGCGAAGGTATCGCTCCGAACGGCGGCGAGGCATGTACAGTGAAGTTCTCTCTTCTGGATGCAGAAGGAAACGTTACGACAGACGAATCCAAAGCAGCATTTATCCAGATCACAGAATTCACAATGAATGAGTATTACATCATCTCCCATATGATCAACAAGATCATGGCTGGTGCAAATGTTCTGGTCACCTTGGAAGAAGGCGCTACCTGGAACGTAGATGAAGACTGCTATATCAAAGGTCTTGTAAATAATGGAACGATCAATGTTGCCGAAGGTGCTACTCTCTATGTCAATGGCACCCCGTATGATGGAACTTCCAAAGAAGCCGGAGATCTTACAAGCGGCGGTTCTGTTGGAACAGTAGACTCTAAAGACTGGGTGATCGGACAGACTTACAGAAATGAATGCATGGGTAAATACTCCGACTTTACAATGAACGGACAGCTCTACTACATCATCGGCGCTACACAGGATGAACCTGCTAGCGGCGCTGTTATCACAGACGTAGCCTTCGGACTGATCGGATGGCTGGATGTTGCAGAAGACCGTACCATGACCATCAGCGACAAATATATTGAAATGGAAGTACAAGGCGGCATGATGGGAGGACCTGGCGGCCCTGGTGGTCCTGGTGGCCCTGGTGGCCCTGGCGGTATGCCTCCTGGAGGAATGCCTGGCGGCGAGGGTGAGATGCCGCCTCAGCCTTAAAGCATTATTTTCTTCTTCTTTTCATTTTTATAACTATCCTAAAAAAGTGGCTGCCTGAAAAGGCAGCCACAACACTATACAGATTTCATTTTCACTTATGCTTTTGCCGGTTCAGCAAGAAGCATTGGTGTTTCCTGCTCTGTATGCAGATTCTCCTTAAGATACGGTCTTGTGCTTGCCGCGCTCAAGGCCATTGTTGAAAGGTTATGAAGCAGCGAGGTCGTAGAAGGTGCCATCAGACCAAAGATGCCCGCTGCCATGAGCGCAGTATTAAATCCAAGGATAAATTGATAATTCGTTTTCGTTCGAAGCATCAGTTTTTTGCTCAAGCTTCGCAGAAGCAGCAGATCTTTCAGATCTTCTGAAAGCAGTGTAATATCTGCCACCTGTTTCGCAAGATCTGAAGAATCCCGCATTGCAATTGATACATCTGCTGCAGCAAGTGCAGGCGAATCGTTGATCCCGTCACCCACCATAACAACTTTATGCCCTTCGGCTTTTAGTTTCACAACCATCTCAGCCTTGTCTTCCGGAAGGACTTGTGCTCTGTACTCAGTGATGCCCAAAGCATCAGCTGCTCTTTTTGCTGCGTTTTCTCCGTCACCTGTCATCATAATGATATGCTTAAATCCGGCGCTTCTAAGATCTTCCAGTACTTCTTTTGCACCTTCCCGAACCGGATCTTCAATCCCGATCATTCCGACTACTTTTCCATCTACTGCCATGTAGATCACGGAAAGACCCAGCATCTCCTCTTTTTCGATCTGCTCGATTTCTTTTGTACAAGGAATTTTCTCGTCTTCAAAAATATAATGAGCGCTTCCGATCTTTGCCTTTTTCTTTCTAAGACGGGTACTGATGCCGTGTGCCACTACATACTCGACTTTTGCGTGTTCTTCGTCATGCACCAGCCCTTCTGCAAGTGCCTGTCCCACAATAGCTTTTGCTACGCTATGAGGAAAATGCTCTTCAAGGCACGCCGCATCCCTGAGCACCTCATCCCGTCCATAGCCTTCTAAGGCGATAACTTTCGTCACCTTCGGGCTTGCGGACGTTAAGGTTCCCGTTTTATCAAAAATGATCGTATCGGCAGCCTCAAACGCTTCAAGGAATTTTCCGCCCTTTACCAGGATGTGATTATCCGTAGCCTCTTTCATTGCAGATACAACAGAAATCGGAATCGAAAGCTTCAGTGCGCAGGAATAATCCACCATTAATGCCGACGCGGCTTTTGTTGTATTACCGGTAAATAACATGGTTCCCAAAGCAGCAGCAAAACTAAACGGAACGATAGAATCTGCAAGCGCTTCCGCTCTGGATTGTACTCCGGCTTTCAGATTCTCCGATTCGTCGATCATCTTGGCAATATCATGGACGCGGCTCTGTCCTACCGTTTTCATAACAGAGATTACGATGGAGCCTTCTTCAAGTGCTGTACCCGCATAAACGGTATGGCCTTTTGTCCGTCGCACCGCCACAGACTCTCCTGTGAGCGAGGATTCATTAACCATCGCTTCTCCCGAGTAAACAGTTCCGTCAACCGGAACCATAGCGCCATCCTGCACACGGACCAGATCACCGACCTGAAGGTCTTTTGTCGGGATTTTTACATCTCCATCCTTCGTTACCAGCCAGACGTTTTCTACCTGCATCGCAAGACTTCCTTCTAACGCACTGATCGTCTGCTTTCTGGTATGTTCTTCCAGATCATCTGTTATTCCAAGCAGGAACATAATGGAGGAAGGATTCCCCGATCCCTTCATAAGAAATGAGCAGGCAATCGCACTGGCATCTAAAACAGCCACATTCAAATGTCCGCTGAGCAATGCATCAAGCCCTCTGTAGAAATACCGTGCTGCTCTGACAAGCGAAAAGACCCAGCGAATGTCATAAGGCAGGAACAAACGTTTTCCATAATGCCAGGCCGTCTTCTTTGCAACACGGATCAAAAACTCTTTATTTGCTTCGCGAAGTTTTTCAGACTCACTTGGTTCCGCTTCCGGCAGCGCTTTTCTATTTAGGCCTTTTAAGATTTCTATCAGTTCTTCCCGAATATCTCCCTGATAATAGATCAGCACCCCTCCGTTGGAACTGTTTGCTTTTACAGAAACAACTCCCGAGCGTTTCCCCAGGAGTTCCTCAAGACCATAGCCCTGTTTTTTGTCAAATACATACTGCCCAAATCGAACACGAAGCTTTCCGGGTTTATCGTATATAATCTTAAAATTCATATAGCTTTCTCTATTTCTTTTTCTTCGGAACCGGTTTAGATGTTTTTCGTGCAACAGGCTGAGCCTTCACGATAGAAGCGCCATCTGCTTTTGCAGCAACTTCTTCTTTTGCTTCCTCGTAGATATCATTTGCTTCTTCTTTTACATTATCCCAACCGGCTTTGATATTATCTCTGGTCTGCATTCCGGCAGCCATTCCCTTTACTGCAATCTTTCTTGCGCATTTGCTGGTTACAAAGAGTCCTCCTGCAAAAGCTCCAACTCCAATCCAGAATTTTGCATTTTTAAAAATACCTAACATTTCGATTACTCCTTTCGATTCTATGACTTATCAACGTATGTTGACTAATGCTAACTATATGTTAGCACAGGTAAACTTCGATAGGGAATGCTAACCATAAATGAAATTGTACTAAATTCAATACAAAGAAAAAGGGTGCAACCTCGTTTTCGGTTATACCCTTTTTGCATATAAAAATCCTTTATTAAAAGCTTTTACTGCTAGTTTTCGATGGCAGCTTTCATTTTTTCAAACGCTTCCGGCAGAATTCTTTTCAGGTTTTTCGGCAGGCGTTTTTCTTCATCGACAAAACAGTGACTTGTAAATCCGCTAGCAGTCAGTTCATCATCCGAAGCTCTGTGAATTTCATACTGATACTTCATTCTTGCACCGTTAAACTCAACAAGGCGTACCTCAACATAAAACTCGTCTCCATACTTCAGCGTCTGGTGATATCTGACATACGCATCCACCTGAGGGATCAGGATCCCTGCCTCCTCTACCAGCGGATAAGACACGCCGATCCGATCCATAAAATACAATCTGGCTTCCTCAAAGATCCTTAAGTAATTTGCGTTATGAACAATCGCCATCTTATCTGTTTCGTAGTAAAAAACCTGTCTGCAGTATTTTTCCATTCTTTTTTACTTCCAATCTTATCCGGCATCAGCCTTTTTATTTCTTAGCATTATAACATGGATCTTACTGTCTTTAAGAAACTATTTCATCGCCAGTTTCAAAAGTCCGTTTTCCATATCTGTAAGAGCCATCTCTTTTACCAGATAATGCTGCAGCTTTCCTGTCGCAGTCATCGGAAGTTCTTTTACAAAACGATAGTAACGCGGTCTCTTATATCCGGAAAGCATATCGGATTCGTTGCAGTGATCCACCAGTTCTCCTACGGTAAGGCTCTCATCTTCAGGCACTATATAAGCAACAACGGCTTCTCCACGCACTGCATCCGGAATACCGGTTACTGCAGATGCTGCTACCTTCGGATGAACATTGATCGCTTCTTCAATGATCGGCGGATAAATATTCTCACCGCCCGAAATGATCATGTCGTCTTTTCTTCCGGAGATCGTAATAAACTGATTCTTATCCCAGGTTGCCAGATCTCCTGTGTACATCCATCCTTTATAGAATTTATTTGCATCTTCTTCCGGATTGTTATAGTAGCAGTAAGATGCTTTCGGAGAACGAATGATAACTTCGCCTGTCTCGCTTTCATCCATTGCTGCAAGATTATCCGGATCACTCTTTTCGCCTTCTACATATTTTACGACTCTTACATCATCATCCGTGCAGGATCTGCCTGCAGTTCCGGCCATCTCCGGAAGATCATAAGGTCTTAAGAAGGTGTTCCAGAATGTCTCCGTTGTTCCATATCCGTTAAAGAGATTCGGGGAAAGAACTTCGTGAACTTTCAGGCAGTCTGCTCTTTCAAATGGTGCTCCCATTGTGATGATTCCCTTAAGACTTGAAAGGTCTGCTTTATATTTTTCCTGATGACGGACCAGCATTTTAATGATGGACGGAACACCGATCAGGAAGGTGATCTTGTATTTTTCTACATATTTCAATGCAAGAAGGCTTTGGAAATTGCGCATGATGACAACACATCCGCCGGCATATAAAGTCGGGCATGGTCCTCCGGAATGGATGCCTCCACGATGGAACCATGGTGTCGTATTAATGGTAGAGTCCGTCGGATTCATCGGGAAATGCATCATTACATCATGTGCACTCATCACCTCATTTGCGTGGAACATCGGAACGCCTTTTGGATTTCCTGTTGTTCCGGAAGTGTAAAGTCTCATTGCCTCGTCATACATATTCGGGACGTAATCTGTGAGCGGCTCCTTCTCCGGATATCCTTTGATAAAGTCATAAAAACGGATATGACCTTCCGGGAGTTCGCCATCTCCAACCATTAAGATAACGTCCGGCTTCTGCTCAGCTCTTGCGATCGCCTTTACAGAAGCTTCTGTAAACGCACTATCATAAACAAACACCTTGGGCTTACTGGTATTCATGCAAACAGATGTCTCTTTCGGTGAAAAGTTGTAGTTTGCAGGGCTGTTTACCGCACCAAGTTTCTGCGGCGCCAGATAGCAGTATAAATATTCCATAGAGTTTGGCAGCTGATAAAGCACAACATCTTTATAGCCAACTCCATGATCACTCAGGGCATTTGCAAAACGGTTCACATCTGCATTCAGCTGTGCATAAGTTTTAGATACCTCATTTGGAGGATCGATAACTGCTGTTTTCTCTGCGAAGCGGCGAACATTTCTCATAAAGCCTTTGATGTATGTCAGGTCTTCCTCAAAGACTTCCTGGAACATGCTCTTTTTCACTTTTGGCGTATATCCCATCAGATCGTCGATCGAGATCTCAAGCACATCCGCCATCTTTGCTGCATAGGACAGTGTCGGCTCTGCTCCGGTATTGCAGTATTTTTTTATCATGTTATATGTGATCCCCGTTTCATTTGCCAGGGTATTCATCGTTATCTGCTTTTCCTCTAATAACTGTTTTAATCTTGCTCCGAAATCCATATATCCTCCTACTCGGGTTCATTTTTCCCTTCATGAATTCTCACATTCCATGAAGTTCTTCTTTTCTGAGTAACAACAGTTTCTCCGTTCATTCACAATAATTCAGTACAAGCAGCTTTTATCTCGCCATTTCCTATAAAAATGAACAATTGTGAAGCTATCTCCAAGATACAGGAAAGAATGCTATCCGTAAACACAATCATAATTCACTATTTTACTGAACCATAGTTCAAAAAAAGAGGTGCCATAGAAGGCACCTCTTAAGCTTTTTAGTTTTGAGCAGGATATTTTAGTACAGTCCGAGATACGGGCCCGGGTCGACTCTGCAGGTATAATCAAATCCATGGTCGGATACAACCGTTCCGATATGCAGATGGTAACCGGTCGAAGATCCCGTTGTTCCAACATAGCCGATGATCTCGCCCTGGGAGACATGCTGTCCTACACTTACAATACGGTAGTTCTGATGCATGTACTCTGTGTACAGACCGCCACCATGATATACAACGGTATAGTTTCCGCATCCTCCATTCCAGCCATCTCCTGAGATAACAACCGTTCCATCCAGAACAGACATGATCGGTGTATTGCAAGGAGCACCAATATCGATGCCGCTATGGTAACTGGAATAACCGCCTCCAAACGGGTCGGATCTCCATCCAAACCAGGAAGTAATGTAGTTCGAATAGTATGGTGACGGAAGCGGCCACAGGAACTGTCCGCTCGTCCAGATCATGCTTCCGGCATCAGCAGAGACACCGCCTTGCTCCATGATCTGTTTGTTGTACTCTTCTACGAGTGCATTAACAGTTTCTCTCTGCTCGGAAAGCATTGCCTCGATTGCTGCATTCTGTTCTTCTTCATTTGCTTCTTCCTGCTGCGCTACACCAAGTGCTTCAGCTTTTACCGCAAGCATATCATCGAGAACAACCTTTTGTTCATTCTGTGCTTCGATCAAAACTTCAACTTCCTCTTTTTCAGCTTCGACCTCCGTCTGATCTTCTTTTATTGCATCCTGGAGCTTCTGAAGTTTTTCCATCTGCTCTCTGTCATAATCAGAAAGTTCAATCAGGTACTGGACTTTATTCAGCGCATCAGAGAATGTATCTGAAGTTAAAAAGGCTTCAACATATGAGTTTCCGAGATTTTCATATAGGAACTGAATTCTCTTGCTCATCATGCCGTATTCATATTCGATCGCAACCTGCTTTTCATCGATCTGCTTCTGCAGTTCATCGATTTTGCCCTCAAGCTCACCCTTCTGGGTTTCATAATCGTTGATGACAGTTTCAACAGCAGTAATCTGGGCATCGATTTCATCCACTGCCTGCTGCGCTTTCGAAACCTTATCTTTTAATTCAGCCAAACGGGTCTCACTGTCTGCAAGCTGCTGCTCGAGTTCTCTCTGTTTCTGTTTCGCCTCATAAATATCATCAGCAAAAGTCGGAAGGACTATAACAAGTCCAAGCGCAACTGCTAAAACAATATTTACGATTTTTTTCAATTTACTCATTAGATAGCTTTTCCTTTCATAATCTTAAGAATCAGCCGTTTGCTTTATGCAAAAAAACTTCTTGAGTATTTTGTTACTTGGTTAATACTTCAATCGCCTTTTGAAGCTGTACGTCTTCCTCTTCCGTGATTACTCCATCTTCATAGGCTTCTTCCGGAATAGAGACTTCTACATCCGGAGCAACTCCGATTCCGTTAATATGATTTCCTTCCGGAGTTAAGTATTCTTCTGTTGTAAACTTCAGGCCAGAACCATCTTCTAAGCGGAAAATGCTTTGGACGATTCCTTTGCCGTAGCTGGTCTCACCAACGATCGTAGCAATGCCGTAGTCTTTGATCGCGCCGGTAAAAAGTTCAGACGCACTTGCACTGTTTTCGTTGATCAGTACCACCATCGGGATCTTAATCTGGTTTTCCTCATCGGAATACTCCGTCTTTTCCGTTCCCTGTTTATCAACCACAGTCGTGATCTTTCCTTCCGGAAGGACCCGGTCTGCCATGGCAATAACCGTATCATAATCTCCGCCCGGGTTATCCCTTAAGTCTAAGATCAGGGATTCCATGCCTTGAGACTCTAATGCATCCAATGCATTGTTAAACTGGTCTACAGAGATAACATCAAATTCCGTCAGCTGGATATATCCGATCTTGTTATCAAGCATTTTGTAGATGACCGTTTCCATATCGATGATTCTGCGTTCTACTGTCATCGGGATTTCTTTTCCATCTCGGGAAATTACGATATCTACCGTTGTCCCCTGTTCTCCTCTGACAATACTTACCAGTTCATCGATATCTTCGAAGTCGCGGACGCCGTCCGCCTCAACGATCAGATCCTTTACCTGCATGCCTGCTTCCTGTGCCGGGGATCCATCGAAGACTTTATAAACTTCCACCTTATCATCATCGTTCATGATGATGCTGATCCCGATGCCGCCATAACTTCCGCTGGTCTCTTCCATCAAGGCATCGAACTCTTCTTTGGAATAGTATTTTGCGTATTTATCGCCGATCCCGTTTAAAAGGCCTGCTGCCAGCGCATCTTCCAGTGTTTCATCATCGACATCCCCCAGGTAATACATATCCAGATAGGTCTGGATCGTATCAAGTTTTTCCTGGTAATCCATTTCTCTCGTACCTGTCCGCATTCCCCGGAAATATATAAATACGAAGAGAACCGCAAGAAGCATCACAGCTGCAATGGTGATCAGGACACCGACTAAAAGTCCGATTCCAAACTTTGATTTGGGCTTTTGCGGCTGAGGCTGTCTGGGAGCTCCATTCGGATATCCGACCGGCGCTCCGACCGGCTGATTCCCCTGATAGCCAGCATTATTATATTGATTGTACTGTCCGTTTGGATTGTAGTTGTTGTTGTAATTATTGTAGTTATTATTTCCGTTATAGTTATCCATTTACATCAGACCTTGATATATTTGTTCGTTGCAATGCTACTTCCGATGATACCGATTCCGGCACCTAAGATAAGCGCTACCGGGATCAGGACCGCAAAGACGGCACTTGCAGGCATTAACGAGAACGCATTTGTGATCGTATTGAACTGACTGATAATATAAGTCAGTGCGGAACGATAAACAAAGAATAATATGATCAGCGGAATGATCGCACCGATCAGACCAATGATGACTCCCTCAAATACGAATGGGGATTTTACAAAGAAGTCTGTCGCTCCGACATATTTCATGATCTTGATCTCTTCCGAACGCATCGTAATACCTGTTGTGATCGTATTGGAGATCAGGAAGACTGATACAAGGAACAATACAACGCCGATCACAAGAGAGATAATTCCTACGATCTTTCCAACATCGGAAAGTGCGTTAGCGGTCACTTCAGACTGGTTGACCTTTCGGACACCGGTCAAAGAGGAAAGCCGGTCTGCAATCGTGCTCTGATCTTCAATCTCATTAAAGTACACAGCATAGGAAGCAGAATTTGCAAGCGGGTTATCTCCGGCAAAACCTTCAGCCAGTTCCGGATTGTCTTTGAAATAACTCTCTTTAAAAGTTTCCCATGCGTCTTCTGCAGATGTATATTCGATATGGGATACCTCATCCCATCCTTCGATCCGCTTTCCGATCTCTTTGATCTCATTTTCATTCAGATCTTCATCAAAGAAAACCGTGATGCTGACAGAATCCTGCGCTTCTTTCAGCACATAGTTGATATTCATCATGACCGCAAGCAGAATGCCGACCATAAAGACGCAGGCAGCAATCGTTGCAACAGATGCCAGGAAGAATACCTTGTTACGTTTAATTCCTTTAAATCCCTGCCCTAAGCAGTAAAAGAAAGAACTACTTTTCATAAGCGAGACCTCCTTCCCGGATGTCATTTGCGATCATACCGTTTTTCAGGTTGATGACTCGCTTATGCATCTGACGTACGATTTCGTGGTTATGGGTAACAACGATTACCGTTGTTCCCCTGCGGTTGATTTCTTCTAAGATTTCCATGATCGCCTTGGAATTTCCCGGGTCTAAGTTACCTGTCGGCTCGTCGGCTAACAGAATGCTCGGCTTATTTACCAGAGCTCTCGCAAGCGCAACACGCTGCTGCTCGCCGCCTGAGAGCTGATCCGGGAAAGAACGGTATTTCTCGGAAATACCGGTAAGTGTCAGTACCTCGGCAACATTTTTATTGATGTCCTTTGCAGGCGCAGAGATCGCCCTTTGTGCAAAGGCAATGTTCTCATATACATTCCGGTCTTTTAACAGACGGAAATTCTGGAAAACAACACCGATGTCTCTGCGAAGCATCGGGATCCTTCTCCGTTTCAGACGTGTTACGCATTTTCCGTTAACGAAGATCTCGCCGGATGTCGGCTGCATTTCCTTAATGAGCAGTTTAAAGAGAGTTGTCTTTCCTGCTCCGGAATCTCCTACGATAAATACGAACTCGCCGTCTTCAATCGTCAGACTCACGTGATTCAGCGCATAAGTATGCTGATCGCCATAAGTCATAGAAACATTTTCGAGTCTTATCATATCTTCCTCCGATTTTATTTAAAGTCCCTGTCTTCTACATATTGCATGTAGCTGGACACCATTAACGCAATCTTAAATGTGATGGCATCATCAAATACTCTAAGGTCAAGTCCTGTAAGTTTTTGTATTTTATCAAGACGATACACCAGTGTATTACGATGGATAAAAAGCTGTCTGGAAGTCTCCGATACATTCAAGGAATTCTCGAAGAATTTATTGATCGTTTCAATCGTCTCATCGTCCAGATCAAGCGGCGATGCATCTTTAAAGATCTCGCTGATGAATAATTTGCAAAGCGGCATTGGAAGCTGGTAGATCAATCTTCCGATTCCTAAGCTGCCATACGGATTGATCTGTCTTTCCGGGAAAAAGATGGAGCCAACATCGCTTGCCATTTTTGCTTCCTTGAACGATCTGGAAACTTCTTTCAGATCACTGACAACAGAGCCGTAAGAAATATGTGCATCATCTCCAATGTCACTCTTGACCACATTTATAATACTTCTTGCGATCGTATCCAAAGAAGTTTCTTCTTTTTCCTGAAGCTGCTTTACAACGACCAGATTTTTCTTATCAAGTGCTGTTACAAAATCGGTATTTTCATCAAACAGATTTTTAAGCGTAGAGATCGCATCATCCTGGTTCTTGTTATTCATGCATACAAGGAATACCACTCTGCGCGCTTCAATCTCTACATGAAGTTTTCTTGATCTGTCAAAAATATCGACCAGCAGTAAGTTATCAAGCAGGAGAGATTTGATAAAATTATCTTTATCAAATTTGTCCTTATATTCAGAAAGCATACGCTCGATCTGATACTTTACCATTCTTCCGACAAGTTCAGAGCTGGATGACGTTCCTTTTACCACAAGAATATATTCATCCTTTGCATCTTCCCTGACCTTAAACAGCAAAAAATCCGGAATTTCCTTAAACTCTCTGGAAGATTCCGAGAAATCCAAGAGCTTTCTGACATCAAGCTGAAACTCTCTTTCGGTTTTTGCAGACATATGACCGTCTATTGAAAAGACGGCCATATCTTTTTCTGTAATCGCTTTCATTTCATCCAGCGTCTTTTGCAACAACTGATTGGAAATCATGATACACCCCATTTATGACGATTCTATGGACATAAACAAGCAAAAAACAGTGTTTCATTAAATTGCACATGAATATCCACCGTTTTTTGTTATATATGTCAATATAATATATCATTTTGTACAAAAGGGAAAGGGAAAGCTTCGTGAAAAATTGTTAATTTTTTATGAATAGATCTTAAAAATGCACAAAATTTTGTAACATTTTTAGAGAGTCTGTCCTTAGACAGACTCTCTGATTTTTATTTATTAAGCTTGTGGATTGAAGATTAATGGAAATATTTAACTGCTGCTTCAAACAAACGGCTGTCATAATTACCCGGAACATTCTTATATAAACCGGCTCCGATACGCTCGCTATGTCCCATCTTTCCAAGAACGCGTCCATCCGGAGAAGTAATTCCCTCAATGGCAGCCATAGAACCGTTCGGATTATAATGTACATCCATCGTTGCTTTGCCGTCCGCATCCACATACTGGGTTGCGATCTGTCCGTTTTCTGCAAGCTCTTTGATCAGTTCCGGTGAAGCAATGAAACGGCCTTCACCATGAGAAATCGGAACATTTACGATATCTCCGGTATTCATAAGAGACAGCCACGGAGATTTATTGGAGCAGATTCTTGTCTGCACAATGCGGCTCTGGTGACGTGCGATAGTGTTAAAAGTCAAGGTCGGGCAGTTTTCATCGGTGTCGATGATCTTACCATATGGTACAAGACCCAGTTTGATCAGTGCCTGGAAGCCGTTACAGATTCCGAGCATGAGTCCGTCTCTTTCCTCTAACAGTTTTGTGACGCCTTCTTTGATCTTGCCGTTACGGAAGAATGCAGTAATGAATTTTCCGCTGCCGTCCGGCTCATCTCCGCCGGAGAATCCACCTGGGATAAAGATCATCTGCGCGGTCTCAAGTTCTTTTGCAAAGCGCTCAACAGAAGCAGTGATTCCAGCAGAAGACAAGTTATTGATCACGATGATCTCAGGCTCTGCACCTGCATCCGCAACTGCTTTCGCACTGTCATACTCACAGTTCGTTCCAGGAAATGCTGGGATCAGGACCTTCGGTTTTTCACACTTGATCGCCGGTGACGGATAGCTTTCTGCTTTATAAGTAAAGTCTACAAGTTCTTCTTTCGGGTTTTCGATGTTGCAGCTATATACACTCTCTAACTTTCCTTCATAGAGATCTAAGATCTCGTCTGCAGAAACAGTTTCGCCTTTATATGCAAAGCTCTTCTCTGCTGTAACTTCACCAACAAGAACTCCATCTGAAAGTTCCTCTTTTGTTTCCACAAGGAACGCGCCATAAGAATATCCAAACAATTCTTCAAGAGAAAGCGCATCTGCAAAGCTGAATCCGAAGCCGTTTCCAAATGCCATCTTCATGACTGCCTCGCCGATTCCGCCAGGACCCGGAGTGTAGCAGGAAAGAACTTTGCCTGCTCTCATAAGGGCAGTTACCTTCTCAAATACTTCTAATAAAGATTCCTTAACAGGAAGTCCCTGTTCATCGGTCTCTGGTTTTATCAGATAAACTTTGCTTCCGGCCTCTTTAAAATCATCGGAAATAATATGATCTGCTTTTTCTGTTGTAACCGCAAAGGAAACGAGAGTTGGCGGTACATGAATATCTTCAAAAGATCCGCTCATGGAATCCTTGCCGCCGATCGCGCCAATACCCAGATCCATCTGTGCCTTAAAAGCGCCGAGGAGTGCCGAAAGCGGCTGTCCCCAGTTCTTTCCGTTTGTTCCCGGCTTTTTAAAGTATTCCTGGAAGCTTAAATAAACATCCTTAAAGTCTGCACCGGATGCAATCAGCTTGGATACGGATTCCACAACCGCCAGATATGCTCCGTGATATGGGCTTGCCTCAGTAATATAAGGATTGTAGCCCCAGCTCATTAAGGAGCAGTCATCCGTATGTTTTTTCTCAACAGAGATCTTCTGCACCATTGCCTGTGCCGGTGTCAGCTGATACTTACCGCCGAATGGCATGATCACAGTGCCGGCTCCGATCGTTGAGTCAAATCTTTCGGAAAGGCCTCTCTTAGAACAGGTATTCAGATCCGTTGCTGTTGCTTTCATAAGATCAGTAAAACTTCCCTGAACATCCTTTTTCGGCGGCTGCGTTTTTTCTGTTTCAATTGTGATATGTTTTTCAGCACCATTTGAATCTAAGAATTCACGGCTGATGTCTACGATGGTATTGCCATTCCAATGCATTACAAGGCGAGGATCCGCCTGCACTTTTGCAACTGGAGTTGCAGAAAGGTTTTCTTCTTTTGCCAATGCAAGGAATGCATCCACATCTTTTGCTTCTACAACGACAGCCATACGTTCCTGTGATTCAGAGATCGCAAGTTCGGTTCCATCAAGACCGTCATATTTTTTAGGAACTGCATTTAAATCAATCTCAAGACCTGCTGCCAGCTCTCCGATCGCAACGGACACACCGCCGGCTCCAAAGTCATTGCAGCGTTTGATCATCTTGCTTGCAGTCGGATTTCTAAAGAGACGCTGAAGCTTTCTCTCTTCCGGTGCATTTCCTTTCTGCACCTCAGCTCCGCAGGTCTCAACAGAATGCACGTCATGAGCCTTGGAAGATCCGGTAGCACCGCCGACTCCGTCACGTCCTGTTGCACCACCTAAGAGGATAACAACATCTCCCGGGGCAGGAACTTCTCTTCTGACATTCTCTGCAGGTGCTGCAGCAATAACTGCACCGATTTCCATGTGCTTCGCAGCATATCCCGGATGATAGAGCTCATCAACGATACCCGTTGCAAGTCCGATCTGGTTTCCATAAGAGGAATAGCCGTTTGCAGCAGTTGTAACAAGCTTGCGCTGCGGCAGTTTTCCCGGAATTGTATCAGCAACCGGAACGAGCGGATCTGCAGCTCCGGTAAGACGCATTGCACCATAAACATAAGATCTGCCGGAGAGCGGATCACGGATCGCGCCGCCGACACAGGTTGCAGCCCCGCCAAACGGTTCGATTTCCGTCGGATGGTTATGGGTCTCATTCTTAAAGAGCAAGAGCCACGGCTCTGTCTTTCCATCTACTTCAATGTCCATCTTGACTGTGCAGGCATTGATCTCTTCAGACTCATCAAGCTTATCCAGCATGCCGTGTTTTCTAAGATATTTAACAGCAAGTGTTGCAATATCCATCAGACAGATCGGTTTTTCTCTTCCGAGTTCTTTTCTGGTTGCCAGATAATCTTCATATGCTTTTTTCAAAAGTTCATCTTCAAAATGAATATCGTCGATGATCGTTCCGAAAGTCGTATGTCTGCAGTGGTCGGACCAGTAAGTGTCGATCAGTTTCAGTTCTGTAACCGTCGGATCTCTGTGTTCCGTAACAAAGTACTGTTTGCAGAATGCAAGATCATCAAGATCCATTGCAAGGCCGTATTCTTTGATCAGCTCTTTCAGATCCTCTTCCGTTTTTTCTCTGAAGCCATCCAGTGTATCAACGGTCTCCGGAATCTCATACTCCGTCTTTAATGTTGCCGGAAGTTCAAGAGAAGCTTCTCTTGCCTCAACCGGGTTGATGACGTATTTTTTGATCTCCTGAATATCCGCAGCTGAAAGGGCGCCTTTTAAGGCATAAACTTTTGCGGAACGGATCAAAGGACGTTCACCCTGTGAGATGATCTGGATACACTGCGCTGCAGAATCTGCACGCTGATCAAACTGTCCCGGCAGATACTCGACCGCAAAAACGGTGTAGCCATTAAGATCAACCTCTTCTTTTGCAATGTCTGTCTGCGGCTCTGAAAAGACGGTTTTCACCGCTGAGTCAAACAGATCCTTTGACATATTTTCCGCATCATAACGGTTCAGCACACGAACTTCTTCAAGTGCCTTGATCCCCAGAAGGTCTCTCGCCTCTGAAAAAAGCTTTGGTCCTTCATGAGCAAATTCCGGTTTCTTCTCTACATAAATTCTGTAGACCATAAAAGTCCTCCTAGTTCTCTAATGCTTTCAGTGCTTTTTGTCCTATATCGTGTCTGTAATATGCATTATCAAATTTTACTTTATCTACCATTGCGTAAGCTTCTTCTAAAGCACTCTTTAAATCTTTAGAAACCGCTGTAACGCCTAACACTCTTCCTCCGGAAGTTAAAAGTTTTCCATCTGAAAGTTTTGCTCCGGCAACGTAAACATGATCTGCCACCTCATCCGGTATCGTAATTTCAAATCCTTTTTCATAGGATGCAGGATAGCCGTCTGATGCCATAATGACGCAGGCAGCACTTCCATCGCTGAATTTTACTTCCGCATCCGCTAAGGTCTCATTTGTAACCGCCTGCATGATGGTAAGAAGATCGCTTTCTAATAGCGGCAGTACGACCTGTGTTTCAGGATCGCCGAAACGGCAGTTATATTCGATCACCTTCGGTCCGTTCGGAGTAAGCATCAGCCCAAAATAGAGACAGCCTTTGAAAGTTCTGCCTTCCGCGTTCATAGCATTCATGGTCGGAAGGAAGATCTTCTCCATGCACTCAGCAGCGATCTCATCTGTATAATACGGGTTTGGAGCTACTGTTCCCATGCCGCCGGTATTTAAACCTTCATCATTATCTTTTGCACGTTTGTGGTCCATAGAAGAGATCATCGGAACCACACATTTACCATCTGTAAAGGAAAGGACAGACACTTCAGGGCCAGTAAGGAATTCTTCGATTACGATCTGGTCTCCGCTCTTTCCAAATTTTTTATCTTCCATGATGCTCTTTACGGCATCAAAAGCTTCTTCTCTTGTCTGTGCAATGATAACGCCTTTACCGAGTGCAAGACCATCTGCCTTGACTACAACCGGAATCGCAGAAGTTTCAAGATATTTGAGCGCTGCCTCTGCATTATCAAAAGTCTCATACTCAGCAGTCGGAATGCCATATTTTTTCATCAGGTCTTTAGAAAAGACCTTGCTGCCTTCAATGATGGCTGCTTTTTTATCCGGTCCGAAACATGGGATGCCGATGGCATTTAGCTCATCTACCAGTCCCATGACCAGCGGATCATCAGGAGCTACAACTGCATAGTCAATTCCATTTTCTTTTGCAAATGCAACAATCTTTTCAAGATCCGTTGCAGCGATATCAACACACTGCGCATCTCTTGCAATTCCGCCATTTCCCGGCAGTGCATAGAGCTTTTCAATTGTCTGATTCTCTTTTAATTTCTTGATGATGGCATGTTCTCTTCCGCCGCCACCTACAACCATGACTTTCATGTTCATACACTCCTTTACTTTTTAGTGGTGGAACAGGCGCATGCCGGTGAAGGCCATGGCAATTCCATATTTGTTGCAGCACTCGATCACGGAGTCATCACGGATGGATCCGCCCGGCTCTGCAATGTATTTTACGCCGCTTCTCTTAGCGCGCTCTATATTATCGCTGAATGGGAAGAAGGCATCCGAACCTAAGGCTACATCGCTGCAGGTATCAAGGTATGCTCTCTGTTCTTCTTTTGTGAATGGTTCCGGCTGAACCGTAAAGTATTTCTGCCAGTTGCCGTCTGCGCAGACATCTTCTTCATTCTGGTTAATATATCCGTCAATAACATTATCTCTTCCAGGTCTTGACACATCTTCACGGAACGGAAGATTTAACACTTTGTCAGCCTGACGCAGGAACCAGGTATCAGCTTTTGAGCCTGCAAGTCTTGTGCAGTGGAT
>CAMODY010000008.1 GCA_946611595.1 uncultured Clostridia bacterium
CATGCCTGGGGCTGGGAGCCGACAGAAATAAAAACGATCAAGTCCTATCGCCCGCAGACAAATTCGCTTTCTTCCGGGCAGGTTTTAATGGAGCCCTATCCTTTTGAAAAGGCTCGCTTGATCGTAAAAGAAATGACAGAACTTCTTGTCCTGGATCTGGTAAGAAAAGGTCTGGTCACAAAAAAGATGGTCCTCACGATCAACTATGACCGTACTTCGATCCAATATGAGCATCAAGGCAGGACAGCAAAAGAATCCACCTTCCGTGTGACAACGACAGGAAAACGCTATAAGGGTCCTGTGTCCGTCGATTACTATGGACGCCCTGCTCCAAAGTATGCCCACGGAACCGGAAACTTAGACCGCTGGACAAACTCCACCCGCCGGATCCGGGAAGCCATGACAGACCTGTATGACCAGATCGTGGATCCCGAGCTTCTTGTTCGAAGAGTGACGATCGCTGCAGAAAATCTGATCCCCGAAAACAGCATTCCTGCCGAAGAACCGGAACAACTCAGCTTTTTTGTGGACTATGAAGCAAAAGAAAAGAAACGCAGCGAAGAAGACGCTGCAGATGAAAAAGAGCGCAAGCTTCAGGAAGCGACTCTTGCCCTTCAGCGAAAATTCGGAAAGAACGCCGTCTTAAAAGGCATGAACCTGAACGAAGGCGGAACGACCATGCTCCGGAACAACCAAATCGGCGGCCACAGGGCCGGAGAGGAAAAGTCGAACAGGAGCCCGAAAAAGAAGCCGGCAAATGATCCGGAACAGGAGAAAAAAGATGAATGAAACGCGAATCCTGTATGGAGATATTATTGACCTGCCCCATCACCAGTCTCAAGTGCACCCGCATATGAGTCTTTACGACCGCGCCGCGCAGTTTGCGCCGTTTGCAGCACTGACCGGTTATGATGATATGATCACGGAAGAGGCCCGGGAAACCGGTCTTAAGCTGGCGCAGAATTTAAAACGCCTAAATGCCAAGATCAAAGTGATCTCTGACATGCTGGATGTCGGGGAACACCCTATGCTTTCCTTCACGGTCTTTGTTCCGGATGAGAAAAAGGCCGGTGGAAGCTACACCGAAATGAAAGGAATCGTGAAGCGGATCGACCCCATTTCCGATTCCCTGATTCTGTTCTCCGAAAACGAGAAATCTGACGGTCTGTCACTAAAACTCGAAGATATCCACGACATCTATGGTGAGGCAGTTGACTATCTCGATGATGAGATTTTATAAAGCAATGCCATAACTCATGCTCCCGGCAACAAAGATCAGAAAACTGATACCTTCGCTGTTTCCGGGGCTATTCAATTATTACAAGTCATAATGATCCTGATAAAAAGAATACAGAAGGTAAAACCTAAGATCTGCATTCTCATAATCCAGAGGCCAAAGTTCTTCTATCCTTTTTAATCGTTTAAACAAAGTATTCCGGTGAATAAATAATTCCTGGGATGTGATCTGGTGATTTCGTTCGTTTTTTAAATAAGTAAACAAGGTCTCATAATAGTCTGTATGATGCTGCTGATCATACTGCTTTATTTCATTCACTGCAGGGTGGATCAGATCCAGATCGCTGCTTTCCTGAACGATACTGGTGATATATTGCATGGCATTTTCTGTGCTGGAATAGAGCCTTCCTACGACCGGATTCGAAAGCATCAGGGTCTGACAAGTCTGGCGATAGGCCTGTTCTGCATGATTCAGATCAAGAAACGGCAGGCTGTAGGCTGCATAATAATTATTCTGCCTTAAAAACTGCTGAAGGTCTTCCCGGAATGAATAATGATCAAGTTTATCATTATTACATAGGATTACCAGTTTCTTCTGATAAGGAATCGCATAGACACCCGCAGAATGTTCATTCAGTAATCTGCTCAATAATGCTTCCATATAAAAATACTGGGAAATAAAAGAGGCAACATAAATCTGCTTCTGACAGTTCCTCTTCCATCCGGCTGATTCAAGTCTTGTTTCAAGTTCTTCACCTGCATTGGGCATCCCGTCCAGAAGCCTTGCAAGAAAAGAAGTCTCTGATGCCGATTCATCGCTTTGATTGTTCCATTCAATCCAGGCCCGGACCTGTAGTGCCACCGGTTCGATCAGCTGAAGCTCTCCTTTGCTGAATTCTCTTTCCGAAACTAACACGATCATGGTTGCAAAGCGCTCATCTTCAAAAAAAATGTGGCGGCACCAGGCTGCAGTTGGAAAAATATCCGCAGGGATGTAAAAGGTCTCCTTTTGCTCAAACGTATTACGGTATTTCTGATTAAAGATACTCAGTACATCTGCCGGAAGCCCTGAACGCTGTATCATTTCCATCCATTTCGGACTGTTCTGAAACTGCATAAAGCCACTTGAAAAACCAATGATGACCTGGGCTCCGTCCACCACCTGCACAGGCCTTCTCAAAAGGACTTCCGCAATATCGAGAATATCCGATAAGGAACAGCCTGCACTGATCCGTTTTGCGCACTCCTCTTCCCATCTCGCATAATAGCTGAAGGCTTCCAGCACACTGTTTAAAACTTCCGGAAGATTGCCACTCTGAAGTACTATATATTCTTTTTCATTTTTGCAGATGATCCGTTTTCCACCGGAATGGAAAAACTGATCTTCTGTCCCCAGATAAAGCACTTCGGACGCAGAAGGAACCGACTCATATTGCACAGGCCCTTCCTGATAAAGGCGTACTTCGGAAAGGTGCATTCCATTTCCGTGTCCGTGAAGTTCCGGTTCATATCTCCCAAGCCATTCGCAAATCAAGGTCAAACTGATCTTCATTGAATTCCTACCTTTTCAGTAAGTGTTTAAAATGTATCCTCTTTTATATGATTATACGATATAATCGGCAAATATCAAAGTTGTTAATGTTCAAAATGAACACCTCTTTAGGCAAAATGCATTCATTTGTCGCCAAAAAGGCCATCGTTTTTCCCCTTGTTTCATAGGTATACTTTTTTCAGATGCAGCAGCAGAATATTTTCTTTGGACATAAAAAAGCTTCTGCTGCACTTTAGAAAACACAATTCGGAGGAGGAAACACGATGATCAAAAATGTAATGGATGTAAAACTGAACGTAAAACCGGTATTTGTGATGTTCGCACATAAATACTACTACGAAGGACCATGTCGTATGGCCGGCGGCGATGCACTTCAGCCGGGATTTGATACCATGGTCAATGGTGCAATTTTTAACGGCACCATGGAAGGAATGAAATTTGCAATGCCGGATTGCATCAACCTGATGGAGCCGGCTTATCTTGAGACGACCTGCGACTGGGATATCAAAGATGAATACTTTGAAAAACTCTTAGCAGACCGCGAGGAAGTGGATGTCTATCTGGCTTCCGGTGCTTTTGGCGCAGACCAGGTCTTCAACGAGTTTGCGGTCAGATGTAAAAAACCGCTTGCGATCGTTCCTGATGTCTGGGGACCTGCTCGTGCGGGCGGTCTTTATAATCTGGGCGTTGATCTGATCTGTGAAATCACCTGGGAAGACCTGATCAAAAAGCTGGTTGTTATGCGTGCAAAAAAAGCAATCGCGCAGGCAAATCTTCTGCTTGTGACCCGCTTTAATTATGATCTTCCGGTTGCCGGAGCTACAGATAGTTTCATCAATTTACGAGACGTGACAGACCGTTTAGGAATTCATTTCCGCACGGTCAATGCGCATGAGATCATTGACCAGTTCCATCCGCTTCCGGAAGGCGGAAACTATACGACTCCGGGACGTGTGACCCCGAATATTACAGAAGAAGAGATCGCAGAACTCGGAACGGTTGCAGATGAACTCCTTGCCGGCGCAGAAGTAAAGGCAATTGAGAAAGATATGCTGATCAACTCTCTGATCGCTTACAAGGTCATTCAGAAAAACATGGATCTTTATGACTGCTCCGGAGCTGTCATTCCATGCCCGGATATCTGCTCCACCCGCCGCATCAATCAGGAAAAATTCACATTCTGTTTGACACACTCTCTGAATCTGGAGCAGGGAATCGCATCCGCATGTGAGTATGATGTTGCTGCAGCTGTTACTCAGCTCGCAGAGATCGTTCTTTCCGGCAAGGCTCCTTATATGGGAAATACGCTTCCGATCATTTCCACAGACGGAAGAGGCATCAATTATCAGATCTTAAAGATGATCACAGAAGAAGATATGAAGGAAGTCGGAGACCTTGAAAACCTTTATGTTGTCTACCACTCCACTCCGCACAGAAAATTCAAGGGCATTAATGAGCCAAACGGTTCCTATGCATTAAGACATTTTGCATATGATCAGAAGTTCGGTGCTGTTATGCGCCATAACTTCAATGAAGATAAAGGACAGGTCATCACCTTTGCACGATTTACAGGAGATCTGAAACGCGTCCTGATCGGAAAGGGAACAATCGTAAAATCTGTCGGATATGATCTGGATAACTGCAACGGCGGCTTTATCTTCCAGGTTGAAGATCAGAAGAAAGTCTACCGTGAGCAGTGCCGTTCCGGTCTTCACCTCCCTCTCGTATTCGGCGATTATACCGAAGAGCTTAAGATGCTGGCAGAAAGCCTTGGATTAGAACCGGTAATGGTATAAAAAGCAAAAGAAAATGTTCAGAAAAGAGATCAAAGAACAACTCCTGATGTTTAAGAATGAGGCTAAGGCACAGGCGGAACGAGCCTGTGCTTTAGCTGCCTCTCCCAAAGAAGCAGAACTCAAAGACTGTGTGCACCGCTATGTTTGTGCAAAATTCTTTCTTTCCCCTGAAACAGACCCGGAGCGGCTTCTCTATAACCTTGCCTGTGACAGTATCGAGCAGGCGATCAACATGAAGATCCCGATTGCAAAGGAGTCGGAAACCGCGACAACCTGCGGAGCCGCAGGAAGCGCCGCTGTCAAGGTTGCTCTGCTCATGGTCGCACTCCGCAAGGATTTTCACGTTGACATTCCGTCAGAAAAGTTGGCCTTTATTAAAAACACAAACGAATTAGGGCACATCGTTTTTGAATCGATGCGCCCGTAAAGTCAAAGGGAGTATACTCTTTAGAGTCAGGGTCCTGGCAGCAGCATTGTTTTGCTGTCAGGATCCTCTTTTTTCCTGTAATTTCGAATAGATCAATTGCTTCAGCTGCGTAAAGGTTTCGATCTTTACGCTTTCTTCTGCAGTGATCGTAATATGATATGTCTCATTGACATTTAAAAGAAACAAGACTTTTTTATTCATCGCGGTCGTTGCACCGCCACATTTGCTGGCAAGCTCAGCCGCATCCAGCATGCCCTTTGGAAGGCTGGAGGATTTCTCCGCAGACAGCTGACAGATCTCATAAAAATTATCCGGTGTTAATTCTGCAGGATCCAGCATAAATTTATAGCACAGATATCGGGTAAATATCCGCTCAAACCCTTCAAAATCCAAAGCCGGATCCTGCAGAATGGAGTCAGCACATTTCTGTGCCGACTCCTTTTCCTTCATATCTTCATCGGTCAGGTTGTAAACATTTCTTCCAGGAAGAGTGTGGTTCTGATCGTTTTCATTGACATGAAGCATATCCAGGAATTCATGGATGCTGAAGTAATTATAGCGAATGCCAAGCTGTTTCGTTGCATTATCATTGCAGTAGGTGTCCAGTCCGCCAAGAGAATCAACGGAATTGTAACGTGTTACTGCAAGGATGCGGGTCTCTCTTAAAGCTTTCTTTGCGCGGAGAGCGCGGATCAAAGCGCTCGAAGAAGAGCTTGGAGTAAAACTGTTTCAAAAGAAGCCCTCTATCCGAGACAGGAGAGAGGGCTTTTGAATTGTTATACGATTCCTGAATATCGCTCGTACTCAAGTGTTGCCAGCGTAAACCAGCCTGTCTTTCCATGCGGGGGATTGTTCCATGGCTTCCCAAATGACTTTGGAAATGTCTGTCAGGGTCTTTCCTTCCACCGCCTTGAATGCATCAAGACGGATGTCAAATTTCCTTTGGATCGACTGCAGAAGCAGGGCCTTTTTCGTAACCAGAGTCGATGCACCATCACAGGATCTGGCTGCTCTTTCTTCTGCAAGAAGATCCGGATGGAAAGCCATGGCCTCTTCCAGACTTCTTTTCAACAGACTGTTAAAATCTTCGTCTGTTTCCACCGCAGGATCAAAATGAAGCCGGTACAAAATGTATTTCCGCAAATGCTCATTCAGAAAAGAAAACTCGATTTTCTCTTCTTTCAGAATGAGCTCGCCTTCCGCATCAGACAATGTCCTGTGGTACTGGATTCTTTTTTTTATTTCAGCACGGTCAAGCATCGTTTTTATTCCGCAATGTATTTCTCAAGACCAAGCATGTCGGCAAGATGAGACAGTTCATCCGTATAATCACCATATACGAGAGACACATGGTTTCCGGCAATACGCTGGTTCACATACGTATTATACTGATCCTTCACTCTGTAGAATACGGAATGAGAACAGTTTCCACGGTTCATGCCGCCGCTGCAGATGATCTCTCCCTTGCCGATGAACAGCTTTTTGCCATCCGGTGAGATCCTGCAAAGGGTAAGAACCTGTCCCTTGTCCTGATCAAAGTCGTATTTGATGGTCGCGCCGAAGCCCTGATCCAGGGCAAACGGGCGAAGGTCGTATTTTCCGCCCTTGTTATCATTGTGATAATTTCGTCCGGACACGGAGTGCTGGGTATAGTAAATGTTGCTTGTATCTCCGGTTGCAAGAAGCTTGTCGATCTCTTCCTGCTCCAATGCGAAGTTCGGAGCGAACTGACCGTCTTCGTATACAACAGGGATCGTATTTCCCATGTACGGGCTTTTTCCGGAAACGGCGATCAGCATCTGCTGGGAAACAACTGCTGCTGTGTCATACTCGCATGCGGACGGGATCTGGTCTTCCATATTCAGGGAATGAGTCAGACAGAAGGTGAAGCCGATTTCATTCAGACGCCTCGTTGAACATGCATCCGGGCACGGTACCGTAAATCCGTTGCAGTCTTTGAAATCCATGAGTTTTCTAACCAGAACGAATGCCTTTACGGATTTCTCCAGCTGCTCGCGGTCCATATAATTGTTCTCAGCGCCGTTGATCAGTTCATCGGTGATTTTTTTCACTTCTTCCATATCATTATCATCGATATTCCAGGTCTTGCGTCCCGGCGTGGTGATGTTTCCTTCCGGAAGAGCCGGATGGAGATCCTCAAAGAATTCATGCAGGTTTACAAAGCGGAAACGAACGCCCAGTCTTCTTGCGATGTCTTCATGATTGTGGAAAGCGTCAACTGAGCTGAAGGAAGTGTTAGAGCCGAAACGAGTGATGCAGAGGATCCGGGTGTTGTGAATGACCTTTCTTGCCCGGAGTGTTCTCAGGATCTTGATCGTTGTTTCCCAGGTGATCGGAGCGATAAATTCATAGTCCGGATTATATGCCTTGAGTGATGCATAATGAACCGTAGAGGAAAAGCTTCCATGCGGATTGAAAACAGTTGTTTTCGGGAATCTTGTCAGAAATTCTTCCATGAGATCGTCGACTGCGATCCGGTTCATGGCAAAGAATACATCCGCTTCTGCTGCGACGGACGCAAATTCATCGTACATTGCTTCGTTGTTGTCCCAGTTGTCTGTACGTTTTAACAGAATGTGGTCCATGATCTCCACACCTTCCGGCGCGATCTCCTTAAGCTTTGCATTGTAATCAGAAATCATCTGTGCAGTCATGATGCCGTCAAAGCCGGGTTGAAGAGCTTCACCCTGTCCGAAGCGGCACGGCCCTTCATAATAATACAGGTGCTCAGCGGCGGCATATACCGGCAATACTTTTAATTTGATGTCTGCTGCTTTTCTAATCATACCTTTTTTCTCCTTTTTTAACTTGAATTAGCGTGTTCATAAAAGCAGTTCAAAGCATCCTCAAAACAAACGAAGCAAATAACAAAAGCCGTCAGAACAGCAAAACTGCTCTGACGGCTATTTTCAGAACCTCAGCGTTTTAATCGGAAACTTTCAATCAAAGTGAAATATCCTGACTCGGTTTCATAGCTTGCCCCGCCTTCCCAGTTTCCCAGTGGCTTCATTGAGGGTCGCTCCGCCATACAGTTGCCGTTACAGTCCATGATTCACACATGGTTCCTTCACAATGACCGTTATTTACTTTTACATTATGGATTGTAACATTTAAAGCAGAAGGGGAAAAGAAATATTTTTATAAAAATTATATGCTTTCTTTCTCTTTTATAAATATTTTTATATTTTCTGAAGGTGTTTTTTTCATGGCATGTATGAAATAAAATGAAATCAGGGCACATCGTTTTTTATCGATGTGCCCCCTTAAGTCAGAAGGATTATATTGTTTAAAGGAATATGATTAATGGGAAATGGTTCGTAAGGTCTGCCCGGATCTTTCTCTGCGTTCCTTTAGTTTCGAATAGATCAATTGCTTCAGCTGCGTAAAGGTATCGATCTTTACGCTTTCTTCTGCAGTGATCGTAATATGATATGTCTCATTGACATTTAAAAGAAACAAGACTTTTTTATTCATCGCGGTCGTTGCACCGCCACATTTGCTGGCAAGCTCAGCCGCATCCAGCATGCCCTTTGGAAGGCTGGAGGATTTCTCGGCTGACAACTGACAGATCTCATAGAAATTATCCGTTGTTAATTCTGCAGGATCCAGCATAAACTTATAATACAGATATTGGGTAAATATCTGGTCAAACCCCTCAAAATCCAAAGCCGGATTCTGCAGGATGGAATCGGCACATTTCTGTGCCGACTCCTTTAAATCTTTGATTAATCTGACGATTTCTTTTCGTTCCATTTTGTTCGTTTTATTACGCTGTCTTTTCAGTGATTTCCGGAATACTTATGCAACTACAACTTCAAGTCCAAGGACTTCACCGAGACGTTTCACATCCTCGACATGATCACCGAAGACAGTCGGCATATGAAGACCGAATTTTGCCTGTTTGCGGAAGTAATCCAGCTTGTCTTCTACGGAGAAGTAGATACCTTCTGAGCATCCGGTCGTCGTATATCCGAATCCGCCGACGACGGTTCCCCTTGCCACCATGATCATCGTGCATTCCGGGTTGAAACGCATCAGAGTGATCGTCTCACCTTTATAATCGTCAAAATTGATACGCATCGTTGCGCCGAAGCCGCTGTTTGTGAACGGACGGAGCGCATATTTCATCGGTTCTGCATCAAAGCCAAACATCTTCGTGTTTGGAGTCGCATGACCTGTGTAGTAAATGTTCGGATCTGTATCCATTTCCGGAATATAGCCGATTCCTGCGTACTCACCTTCCACATGTCCGTTATAGTAAACGCACGGCTGTGTATTTGCCATATAAGGAGCCTTGTGGGTCAGTGCTGCAAGTGCTGTGATGGAATACAGTCCGATCAGGTCATACTCGCAGGCAGACGGAATGCCGGCCTCGTTCAGGATCGAATGATTGAAGCAGAAGGTAAACTGTTCCTCGTTCATTCTTCTGGTTGCGCAGGCATCTGGGCAAGGAGCGGTAAATGCGTTGCACTGGAAATGCTGCATCAGCTTTCTTGCAAGAACAGAAGCCTTCACAGAGTTGATCACATACTTCCGGTCCATATCATTTTCCTGGGCTCCGGCAATATAGCGGTCAGCGATCTCTTCCACTTCCTTCATGTCTTCGTCAGTCAGGTTGTAAACATTTCTCCCCGGAAGAGTGTGGTTCTGATCGTTTTCATTGACATGAAGCATATCCAGGAACTCATGGATGCTGAAATAGTTATAGCGAATGCCCAGCTGCTTTGTTGCATTATCATTGCAGTAGGTGTCCAGTCCGCCAAGAGAATCAACGGAATTGTAACGTGTTGCTGCAAGGATGCGGGTCTCTCTTAAAGCTTTCTTTGCGCGGAGAGCGCGGATCAGACGCATTGCATCCGGAACGTCAAGAATAGAATAAACCTTGTCATATCCGCGTGCGGTCAGTGTTGAGGAGAGAACCGTAGATGCGAACATGCCTTCTCCTGCGACCGGAACATCATATTTCATGGCAAATTCTTTTGCGATCTTTTCACATCTCATACCTGTGAAGATATAAAGATCGGTCTCTGCCACATGCTCAGCGATCCTTGCCTCATCTTCGTCTGTGATAAAGAACTCATCGGACATTTTAATATAAAGCGGCTCCATCATGTTTACGCCAGGAACGCTTGCAAGAGCTCCGCCGTATCCGCCGGACCATGCTTTAAAGATCTCTGCCTGATTCATCAGGTCGAATTCTTTTGTCAGACATTCCTTCGGACCGAAGCGACATGGTCCCTCATAAACATACTCATGGATCAGCGCTACATAAACCAGCTGAACATTCAGTTTCACATCCGTAACTTTTTTTACTTCGTACATACCTTTCTCCTTTTTGCATACTTTATTATGTTTTTGTCTTATGCCAAAATTATACGGAATAGATCGCACAAAGAATGAGAGGCAGTTCAGAATACTGCCATGCGTTTTTTGAATATTCAACTTACCTACTATGTTGATAGTTTTATAAGGCAGAAAACATTTTACATACAGGCTGTAAATAAAATGTTTCAGATTCTGTTGAGTAAGAACTGATCAGTTCTGAATTTTCAGATTATTCATGATTGCCGCAATAAACGGATTCAGATTATCTTTTTTCCAGATCGCTACAAGGGAAAGCTGCCCGTACCGCTCCTTATCATTCAAAGGAAGCACTCTGAGCGTCTCCATATCTATGCCCGGTGCATCTGAATTTACAAAAGCCACTCCTCTGCCGAGTCTGGCCTGAAGCAAAGCAGTCTCCACATTCGGCACGCTGCGGATATTGGCATTCGGGATGTTAGATGCGCGAAGGACATACAGCATATCTTTTTCCCGCCCCGGCGAATCCGCTTCTTCCGGAAGGAAGAACAATTCCTCTTTCAGATCTTCAATTGCAAGATCCTTTTTTTCATACAGCGGATGTTTTTTTGAAACCGCAAAACACGGAACAACCGTGCGGATATGATCCGCTACAACATCCACTTTGAAATTCGGAATTTCAAAATCATAGGTGAAAACAACATCCAGCTTATCTTTTTCAATTCCTTTTCTCAGATCCCCAAACGAACCGTAATATAGAGAAATATTTAACTCCGGCTGCTTTTTTGAGATTGCTGAGAGGCTGGGCATAAAAAGATGATCAACGTTGATCTCTGACAGAAATCCCAGACGGATCCAGTCTTCTTTGCTGCTTTGAATACTGCAGGCTTTTTTCAGAGCATCATCCATCAGACGGTTCATCTTCCGGCAGCAGTCCAGCATGACCGCGCCTTCGGGCGTGAGCCGCAATCCTTTATTTGAGCGAACAAAAAGCTGCATTCCCCACTCTGCTTCCAGGTCTCCAATCTGGCGGCTGACCGTGGGCTGTGTCGTATAGTTCTTTTTTGCCACAGCAGAAAAATTAAGCTCCTGTCCTGCGTCTAAAAACAAATCAATCTTCTCAGAAATCATAGTCTCATCTCTCCTCGTAATAGAAATGATCTTCCATCATTTTCTCTTCCGCATGATGAAGATGATCATTATTTATGAAATCATCTACAGTTCTGATAGTTTTTTTAAAATTGCTTTGACACCAACTAATTGTTCCGCATTAAAATGCCGGCTGAAGTCTTCATGCTCCGGCAGTGTGCAGGTAAAGCTGCGGACTTCTTCCAGAGTCCGTCCGTTATAGAGTTCCTGAAGAAGGCTGAGTGCGCCTTTTACGATCAACGCTTCGCTGTCCATATCAAATGACACTTTGTCATCTTTTGTCGTTATATACATCCAGGTGTTCACCTGACATTCACGGACAAGATTATCTTCTGTTTTCTGTTCTTCAGGAAACGGAGGAACTTCCCCCGCACAGGCAATCAGAAAGGAATACTGGCTGATTGCATCCCCAAGTTCCTTTAAGTCATTCAATATATCCTTTTCCAGTTCCTGCATAGTCATACGCTCATTCCTCCAATCGTGCTGAGTCCTGCGCTATTATACACAAAACGCAATGTTCTGCAAATTAGGAGAAAGACAGCAAAGCTTTTTTCACTCTGCTGCCCTTCTCTGTTTTGAGCTTCTTTTATGCCATAACTTTCTTTTCTTCCAGCAACGGAAATGCGAGATTTGTCAGGTCTTCAATCGTTTGAACATCATAGAGTTTTTCCGGCGGAAGTGTAATATCCAGCTGTTTCTGGATATCCAAAAACAGAAGTACACGTTTTGCCAGTACCGCAGGAGCGCTGCCACAGGCTCCCGGCCGATCCATTTCCCTCAGCTTTTCCAGAGAAATCCCGGTCGCTTTGGAAATGCTGGTCCGCACCATGATCGTGATGTTATCGGAAACTTCCTCGCCTTGAAGCTGCAGTTTTCCCGGAATATACCGTTTCAGAACTGAAGCAAGATCCGACTGATCCGCTTCCGGCAAAGCACGAAACTCTTCCAGAACGGCTGCGGATGCCTTATTCGCCTCCCCGATGCGGCTGGCAATCTCCTTCATTCCCATTTTGACTTACGCCTCGATAACTTCCAGACCGCAGATCTCGCCATACTTCTTCAGGATCTCTGTGTAGTCACCGTAAACAAGCGGAATATGCTCTCCTACCTGAAGCTGTTTGTTGTAGAAATCATGATTATCTTTAACCTGGAAGATGATCATCGGTTTGCAATTCGGGATCTCTTTAAATGCGCCGCCCATAACGGTTCCTTTTGCAACAAAGAGCTTATCACAGTTCGGAGAAATACGGCACATAGTGATCGGCGTTCCTTTGTCCTCACGGAAGTCATTACGGATCGTTGCGCCCCATCCGGAGAAGGCGAACGGCTGAATGCTGTAGTTTGCAGCAGGTTTATCAATACCCCTCATTTTTCTGTTCGGAACAGCATGGAATGTAAACATCAGGTTCGGCTCATTTTCAAGGCCGCCTTCTTTCCAGTCATCTGCCGGAAGTCCTTCTTCTGTAAGAGGAGACATCGGCGGGGTCGGCTTTCCATCCTCGAAATACAGGAACGGGTTTGTCTCGCCCATGTAAGCTGCGCATCCGGAAGCGCTGATCAGGAGCTGTTCGGAAAGTGCTGCGATCGCATCCATCTCACATGCAGACGGAATACCGATCTCGTTATTCATGGAATGAGTCAGGCAGAATGTCACCTGCTCTTCATTTGCACGTCTGGTTGCACAGAACTGCGGGCACGGAGCGGTAAACATATTGCAGTCATGTTTATCTAAGAATTTCTGAATGGTGTACCAAAGGCGAACTGTTTTCTCAACCTTATCTGTTTCCATATTGCAGAGGGTCGCACCATTTACCAGATCTTCTGTGATCTTAGCGATCTCTTTCATCTCTTCGTCTGTCGGATTCAGGCCTTCTCTTCCCGGAAGTGTCGGATTTGCCATCGGATCGCCCGGTTTGTACTGATCAAGAACTTCATGCAGGTTTACAGCACGGAAACGAACGCCGAGTTTTCTGGTAACTTCTCTCTGATTATAAAAAGCATTGGATGTGATATCGCTTCCTGCAACCTCACCCATGCGGACAACCTGAAGAAGGTTGGAATTATGCATGACCTTACGCAGTCTCAGCGCATGAAGAAGATTGATTGCCTCGTCCCAGTAAAGCGGTGCATAGCCCTCCAGTCCCGGATGGGAATGCAGATGGGACATCGTTCTTGCCGGCATGCAGCATCCTTCCGGAGTCATAACGATCGGTTTTTTGCTGCGTTCTGCAAGTTCCACAATGATATCACCACGAAGCATCTGTGCTGCGAGGATCATATAGACATCAACGTCAGCATCATTCTTCATAAGCTCATCAAACATTGCTTCCGGTGTCGTCATCTCATCATCGCGTTCCACATAGATCAGGTCCATAACATTGATCAGCGGTTCGTTTGCCAGATGTGCTTTCACACCTTCTAATGCGCCGTTACCCATCATCGGCTGTACCATCTTCTCAAACTCCGGTGTCAGCTGCTCCGGCGGAGCCATACGACATGGACCCTCAAAGAAATACTTATGACAGAGTCCGATATAGACCGGCTGCACATTCAGTTTCATTTCATAACCTTTTTTAATCATTTGTTCCTCCTCCATTAGTTGTTTTAACACGGATCACGGCTGTGATCAGCATGACTTTTATTGAGTACATTTTAATTATCCTGAAAAATGTTCGCATTTCAAGGAATGTAATATATCTTATTATTTTAATTTTAATTTTAATATGGTATGATTTATATCATATTAGAGCAAATGTGTAAGGAGATAAGATGTATACATTTCAGATGATCATAGACAGGCTGAATTCCTCGCTGATTCTTAAAGGAGAGATCCTTCCTCAGGACCTGATCGGATCCGTCCGGATCGCTTCAGAAGAACCCATGCAGGAGCATATTCTCTATCTTTCCCCGGACAGGAAGAAGAATACGACCTGCTGCCGGACGGTAACCGGCAGTATGCTTTTATATGACGCAGATATGTCGACCGTTTTAAACCGCATTCTTGAGATCTTTGAATACTATCATACATGGGAAGATGAAATACAGAAAGCAAGCAGGAGAGGATGTACACTTTCAGAGCTTTTAGATCTGGCTTATCCCCTTATCTCCCATCCGATCCTCATTCTGGATAACAATGAATGGATGATTGCCTGTACTTCTGTTCTCGAGCAGGTAGATATCAGCGAAAACGAAGATCTTTCCGACCTGGTCCGTTTTCGTTCCAGTTCCTCCCAGAAGATTGCAGAGTTTAACCAGACCTATCCGGAGGTTTTTACCCGCAGAGATGTTTACCCGATTCCCGGTAATATCTTTTCGACAAACGCAGGCTATTCCATGAATCTGTTTCACGGAAATCAGCTGAGCGGTTTTATGCTGATCGACAGTCTCGATGTCCCCATCACCCAGGGAAAACTCGATATCTTTTATCTTTTAGGAATCCGCATTCAGGAAATGCTGAATGATCCGTCCAGCGGACTGTCGATTGGAACAGATGAGACATCTTTCCTTCGTTTTCTGGAGAATCCTTCCGCGGAAAACAAAGAAGAACTCAGGCGCGACCTTCAGGTCAAAACCTGGAACGACGACGACGAAAAACAGCTGATTTTTATCAGGCCGTCTACCGGAAGAAGTCTGTCTCCGAATCTGAATCATGCACTTATCATGTTTAACCGTCTCTTTGGTCTGCAGGCGGCAGAATACCGGAACGGGATCCTTCTTTTTCTGAACCGGAAGATCCTGGATGAACGTTTTGGTTACGAGCCGGTGATCCAGCGTATCCTGCAGCTCTCTTACTGTGCCGGGATCAGCAACAGCTTTCAGGATCTGAGTGATCTGCCGCTTATGGCGCAGAGAGCACTTGCGGCTTTAAAATCCGGTGATCAATCCGCCGGATCGATCAATTACTTCCATGACTATTACATGAACTATTTCTTTTCCCTGATCCATGATTCTGATAAAGAAATACTGAGGCATCCTCTTTTAGACCAGCTGAAGCGTTATGACAAACGCTATGGAAGCAGCCTTTATGAGACCCTGTTCCATTATTTGGAAAATGAACGGGGAATCGCCAAAACGGCTGCTGCGATGAAGCTTCACAGAAGTACGCTGCTCCATCGAATTGAACGGATTGAAGAATTAGCTCAGGGACTGTTAGAGCATCCGGAAACGAGAATGCATATTCTGCTCTCTTTTTATCTGGAGAAAGAGGAGACAGGAGAATAGAACCTGTATTTATGACTGACAACAGGAGGAGGACAGTATGAATTCTACACAAGTCAATTGTTTTTTAGAAGCCGCTAAGCAGAAGTCCTTTTCAAAAGCTGCTGCCAAACTTTTTATCTCCCAACCGACGTTCAGCCGGAATATTTCCATGATGGAAGCTGAGCTTGGTCTGACGCTTTTTCACCGGAACTCCTTTCACGGAATTGAATTGACAGAAGCCGGTGAGATCATGCATGAAGCGATCGTATCTGCTAAAAAAGAGATGCTTCGCGCACATGAAAAAGCTCGCCGGGCTGAACAGAACACGCAGCTTTCCCTGTCCTTTGGCCTTTTGGAAGGACAGCTTTTAGACGGTCCGTTAGAGGAACTGATTTCCGGTTTCCGGATGTATTATCCGAATATTTCGATCAGCATAAGGCGCGATAACTATCTGGGACTTATGAATGCGCTGCATGCAGATGATATTGGCATCGTATATATGCCGGAATGGCAGTTTGAAGATGATCACAATTTGATGATTCAGTTTATCGGAGTGATGGAAACCCGCCTTGTGATTCCTAAACGACTTGCCCTTGACATCGAAGATCGCATCTACTCTCTGAAAGAATTCAGCGACCTTCCATTCATAACAGTAAATGAATCCGAAAGCAGTGCTACCAAAAATATGATGCTGAATCTTTTCCGCGAACTAGAGATCACCCCTCCATTCTATGAAGCAGGAAGCATCCAGGAGCAGATTGAGAAAGTGGAAATGGGGGAAGGGATCATTTTAATCAATCCGAATAACTCGATCTGTTACAGCCCGAATGTCCACTGTATAAAAATAAAAGAGCTGAAACCTCAGCCCTTTGCAATCTGTTGGATGAAAAATACGAACGATAAAGGAGTCCGCTTATTTGACCAGTATCTGCAGAATTTTACCAGCACTTTTTCAGGATGATCTCTGCCAGCATATCTGTTGTTTCAATATCTGCTGTGTTATAGGGCGGATACTGAAAGCCGAAATACTCGGAAAGACTCATAAAAAGCAGAACTTTTTTGGTCATGAAAGAGCTTGCAGCTCCACAGTGTTTTGACGCATCCAGAAGCGTTGTTTCATTTGGATTCAGCTTTCCTGCCTTGACCACGCTCTGTTTTGCCAGTTCATTCAGGTCATGCGTCGGCGTTAGCTCCGTCTCGTCATCAAGCAGAAATTTATAGATCACATAGCGATAAATGCTCTCGGCAAAGCTGGAAGGATCCGGATGTTCCGAATCCTTCCACTTATTTAATTCGCCCCTCGCGTTTGAGTCTGCGATTGTCAGTCGTTTGATCAGTTCCCGTCTGTTCAGCATATTCTTATCTCCGGCTTTTTAATTAGCAGGCAAGAACCTCAAGTCCTAAGATCTTTGCAAGCTGGACCATCTCATCATAGTAATCGCCGTATACAAACGGAACGTGGTTTCCAACCTGGATCTGTGCATCATAGAACTTCTGGGTATCAGCAACCTGGAACAGCGCACCATGTGTGCAGTTATCCATTTCATAGCCGAAACCACCTGTCAGAGTTCCTTTGGAAATCAGAATCTTATCGCAGTTCGGGCTGAAACGGCACATTGTGATCACCTGTCCTGCATCCTTATCCCAGTCTCTGCGCATGGTTACACCAAATCCGCTGTATGCGAACGGGCGAACAGAGAATCTTGCATCTTCTTCGTCGAAGCCCTTCATCTTGCGGTTTCCGACAGAATGCTGGGTCATGATAACATTCGGAGTTCCACGGAGCGCATCCCATTTTTCAGGACCAACGTGATCCTTGGAGAAATGCTGAACAAATCCGTCTTCTGTAAGAGTTCCGTCAGGAAGTGTCAGAACAGCTGTGTTACCCATATAGGATGCTGTGCCGGACATTGCCTGAAGTGCTGCCTTGGATACGACTGCTGCGATATCATACTCGCATGCGGACGGAATACCCTGCTCATTATTCAGAGAATGAGAGATGCAGAATGTAAAGCGTTCTTTATTAATACGGCAGGTGGAGCATGCATCCGGGCAGTTTGCCGTAAATGCGTTGCACTCATTTGCACCAAGAAGCTTCTGAACCAACTGGTACATCTTAACGGACGGGATCATATTCTCACGTTCCATAACGCAAGGGTCCGCATTGTTCATCAGATCATCGATCACCGCATTAACTTTCACCATATCATCTGCATTAATGTTCAGCTGCTGACGGCCCGGTGTCGTATAGTTGGTAGTCGGATCGATCTCCTGAATCTGGTCGATGACTTCATGCAGGTTTGCAAAACGAAATTTTGTTCCTAATACTTCTGTAACCTTATCAAGGCTGATAAAGGAATCGTTGGAGTCATGAAGGGAATAATCATGTCCGAAACGGGATACGCAAAGAACTCTGGTATTGGCCAGTGCTTTTCTTGCACGGAGCACACGGAGGGTCTTCTTAAACTGATCCCAGCTCAGCATGGAATAGGTCTCGATTCCTCTTGCGAGCATTGCAGAGGTGTTGATCGTTGCGCCATAATCATTTCCAACGAAGATGACCGGCTTCTTAACCATCTGTGCAAACTCTACGATCATCTCGCCGGTTCTTCCGGTCGTGGAAACCAGATACACATCGGTCTCTTCGCTGCCTACACAAAGTTTTTCCATCTCTTCTTCAGAGATTCTCCAGTTTTCTGTGTGGTTGATATATCTCTTCGGCTCAAGCATTTCGACGTTTTCCGGAAGATTGAAATTGATTCCCATCTGAACGCCTTTAAATGCTTCGTTGTTGATCATCTCATCAAATTCGCGCTCTAACTCTTTGCCTTTTCCAAAACGACATGGCCCCTCATAAGGAAGTTCATGTACGATGTCGAAAAAGACCAGTCGACATTTTAATACGGTTTCATGTAATGTTTTGATTGTTGTGCTTTCCATGTACCTTCTCCTCTCAGATAATTGTGTTTTAGAATGTGTATGTATGTGTTTGTGTTTTACAGGTTCAACTATAACAATCCTGCTTTCAGACTTCGAATTCAAAGAATGAAAGACGTATGCAAATAATGAATGGCATGCTTAAAAAATGAAAGTTGAAAAAAAATAAAGAATTCTTTAGTATGAAGAGGATATATCGATTTCCGTTTTATTAGAAATCCGTATCAAAAAGACTTCATAAAAAAGGACAGGAATTTGAATGAGAACCTGGAAAGAGATCCGGGAAGATTTCCCGATATTAAAAGAAACCGTCAATAATCAGCCATTGGTCTACCTTGATAATGCGGCAACGACGCAGATGCCGAAGCAGGTGATCGACTGCTGGGTAGAACACTATACGAAATATAATGGCAACGTGCATCGGGGGATCCATACTCTGGCAGAATTATCCACAGCCCACATGGAAGCGGTCCGTGAAAATGTTCTGGGCTTCTTGAATGCAAAAGATGAGGGACAGATCGTCTTTACTTCCGGTGCAACAGATTCCGCAAACCTTGTGGCCCAAAGCTTTTTAAAGCAAAGGCTGAGGCCGGGAGATATTGTCCTTACAACAGAACTTGAGCACCATGCAAACTATGTGGTATGGCAACAAATGTGCCTTGAATGCGGCGCACAGTTTCAGGTCATCCCGACAATTGACGGAGACCTGGATATGGATGCTGCAGAAAAGATGATTACTGAAAATGTAAAACTTCTTGCTGTGACTGCAGTTTCCAATGTACTCGGCACTATTGTGGACATTCAGAAACTGGTTAAAATGGCAAAAAGATGTGGGATCCCGGTATTCATTGACGCAGCACAGGCGCTTCGCCATGAAGCTTTTGACCTATCCACATTGGACTGCGATTTTCTTGGGTTCTCCGCACATAAAATGATGGGACCGACCGGTGTCGGCTGTCTGTTCATCCGAAACAAGTGGCTTGAGGAAATGAAACCTTACCGCTATGGCGGCGGAATGGTGGATATCGTAAAAGAAGAACGCACCAGCTTTGCTGATGTTCCTGCCCGTTTAGAGGCCGGCACACCAAACTACAGCGGCATCATCGCCTTCGGTGCCGCTTTGGATTATTTAAATGAAATCGGATTTGAACGAATCTATACGCGCGAGGAAGAACTGACCGCTCATGCGGAACAACTCCTTAAAGATATCCCTGAGGTAACGGTTCTTGGAAGCCCTGCTCATCGTGCAGGAGTCCTCTCTATTCTTGTAGATGGCGTTCATCCGTATGATCTTGCAAGTTTTATTGATAAGTTTGGTGCGGCCGTCCGTACCGGAAGCATGTGTGCCCAGCCAATTGTTCGGAAATATGGCGCAGAGACCGTGACGCGTATCTCTCCTGCGTTTTACAACACAAATGAAGAACTGGATAAAGCTGCAGAAATATTACAGAACGTGATCCGACTTCTGAAAAAATAAGATCCAGTCAGATAAGATCAGAATAAAACGCCGCCCCTTCGCCTGAACGAAAGGGGCGGCATTTTCACGGAGTGTAATTCAGCTTTATCAGCTTGAAGGTTTTAGGTTGACACTCTGTTAGATAGCTGGGAATTGTTTTTCTTTGTATTTTTTATATCTTTCTTTTACAAGATCCTGCTGCTTAAAGAAATCGATTCTGGTCTGAACGATCTCATCAAGATGAAGCGCACGGCATTCATTGATATTTCTGTCGCGGTCATGTCCATGCTCCGGATCGAGAACGAATTTGTATTTTCCGTCTTCTCCTTTAACAAGGTCACCGCCGCAGCCACAGACTGCACATTCGAACGGGAACTCAACTCCATCCCAGTGCGGATCTCCAGGATAAACCAGAGAAGAATGGCATACCGGGCATACGCCGTAATCCGGATCACCGAGCCAATGTCTTTCCTCTACTGGAGTCATGATGCCTTCTGCAACGTGCTGTCCAATCTCTCTTGCTTTTGCGATCTGCTCATCTCTTAACAGAACATTGCCAGGACGGCCGTTTCTGATTGCCATCATCTGGTCAACAACCTGAATGCTCTGGGTAAACATACTTGCTCCAAGAACTTCAAGAGCAAGTGACTGCCAGTCGTGGCAGGAACCGCCGACTGCGATCAGTCCGCCAACTAAGTTCGGGTTCTTTTTCAGATCGCCGATCTCAAGACGGAAGGATACTTCATAAGCCAGTGCACGATGTGCATAAAGAAGATATAAAGCGCTCGGTCCAAGATCATAGGTCGGACATCCGATGATGATACCATCGCTTGTCTGGATCGTATTGATGATCTTGTCCATATCATCTTTGTCTTTGTAAATGCAGCCTTTGTATTCTTTCTGCTGTCCAGTTGCGATTGCGCCCATCTGCATTGTACATCCTTCGCAGCCGCTGCAAGGAATGATGTGGTAATCAAATAAATTGATCAGAAGACATTCCATTCCTGCTTCTTCGCAGGCCATCAGAGCTTCTTTTACAAGAATCTCGCTGTTTCCATTGTGACGTCCGGCAACCAGACCGATTACTCTTTTCTTTTCCATATTCAAATACCTTTCCTTTCTGTTCGTTCAGCCGAAACCCACAGATCAGAAAAACTGACCTGTGGGATCTGGCTCATTGTATTTTTATATTATTTATTCCAGCTCATCACTGTATTCCGCAGCATTCTCGCCGGCCATACGTCCGGAGTTCAGGCAGAATGCCATCGTGTTTCCTGCAAAGGTGAACGGATAGCAGTCGCCGTAGATCGCGCAGCAGTCTGTTCCTGCAGAGTAAAGTCCCGGAATTACCTGGTCATCATCGGTCTCTACTTCGAGCATATGGTTGACCTTGATTCCTCCTAATGTTCCGTATGCGCCTGCATAGAACTCTAATGCGTAGAACGGGCCCTTCTCCATCGGATACAGATAGTGACGGTCTTTCTCAAAGAGATCATCCCAGCCTGCTTCGCACATGTCATTGTACTCTTCTACAGTCTCCATGAACTTGTCAACCGGAAGGCCGATCTTCTCTGCCAGTTCTTCGAGCGTATCCGCTTTGTGGAAGTATTTATATCCTGCCGCTTCTGCATCAGCCACTGCCTGCTCCCAGTTGTCGAACATGTCATTTCCATGTACGTGGTCAAGAAGGTCCGGTCCGCGTTTGATGTATTTCTTGATCATCTTGCTGTCCATGATGGAGATACCGACGTTCTTCGGCTGCTGCAGGATCGCATTGCCTGTGAAGGTCGAGTTCGGTGCAAGGTCTTCGTTCATGAAACGCTCGCCTCTCATGTTGACCCAGAGTCCCGGCTGGCGGAATGCGCCGTCAAAGGTCCAGACCGTCATGTTGTCCGGGCACTGGTACATCAGTTCCATCATCATGTGGGATCTTCCTGCACCCGCTTCCCATGCCATACGGATACCGTCGCCCTTCATTCCCGGGATACGGAAGGAGAAGAGGTCCTTGCCCCACTCATAACCAAAACGCTCTTTGATCAGTTCCGGGTTGTCTCCGAATCCGCCGGTGCAGATGATGACTGCGTCTGCACGGATCTCAAAGGTCTCGTCGCCTTTCTTTGCGATTACGCCGACTGCCTTGCCATCTTCCATGATGACTTTCTCACCGGTGGTCTCAAACATAATGTTAACGCCGAGCTCATTTGCATGCTCGGTCATCTTCTTGATCATAGCGCCTGCGCATCTCGGACCCGGCTTTCCGCCGCCTTCCGGACGGACGCAGTGAGCAGTCGGATATGCCGTTGCATAGGCACGCTCATTCTCACCGACTGCATAGGCTGTGATCAGGTGGTCGAACTCAACCCCCATGCCCTCGAGCCATTCGATCGTGGATGCGGATTTCTCATAGTGTTTCTTAACGAGTCTTGCATCGCCATTCCAGTGGATAAAGTTCATGTGTTTTCTCCATGCCTCTGCCGGAGTCATCAGGAAGTTTGCTTCCTTCTGCTGACGGGTTCCGATTCCAAGCGGGCTCATACCCATGTTGGCTGCACCACCGGTAACATTGCTCTTCTCCAGAGTGATGACAGACTTTCCTGCTTCTGCTGCTGCAAGGGATGCTGCAAGACCGGAAAGACCGCATGCGACTACTACAACATCAGTTTTCATGTTTTCCATAAAACCTTCCTCCTCAAAAAATAATTTATGCTGTTTCAATTATTACCATTTATCTTTTTCTTCCAGATAAAGTTCCGGAAGAAATGACATTAAATTTGAATACTCTTTCTGCGCATGCGCAAACATTTTTTCACAGAATTCCATCGGGATTGAAACACCGTCCGGAAGACATTTCCCAAGAACATTCTCTTCCTGATATCCCCATCCAATCCAAAACCGAGACTGGAAGATCACTCCGTCTTCTTCCGGATACCATTTGTGGATCATCGTTGTTCCGGAGTTCATTCCAATTCCGCAGACAAGTCCCGCACAGTTCTCTGTTCCGATCAAATCTTCATCAATTCCCGCATCCTGCGGTCTTACAAAACGGATCTGAACGAACTGCGGCCCAAAGCCGACATCTTCCATAATGAAATGATCTACGCCCCAGGTTTTCTCTCTGACCGGAACGGAAAGATCTAATACTTTCGCTGCCGGATGAGCGGTTGCAAAATAATGATCTTCCGGATCCCAGATCTTATAACGAAGATCTGATCCGACTGAATGCCAGGGAAACCACCACTCGAACATTTCAGGAGTTACATGCGGCATAAACATCCGGGTGCAGATCACACCTGTACCATCTTCCATCACTCCGTATCCGTTCTGACAAAATTCTTTATCTGCGCCTGAAATAAACTCACATCTTCGCTCAAAAGGAAGTAATTGAGACGGATCCTCCGGACCTTCCTCCATTCTTCTTAAGCCTTCAGCAGAGATTGGAGCAAGTTCGCGCTCATAATATTTAAAATACGACAAACTCTGTTCTTCTTTTGTAAGCGCAACTTTCATAAATGATTCCTTCGCTGTATTTTTTCAATACATTATTTGATACTATAGTACCAATACTGCCGCTTGACAAAAAGGGGTATATTGTTGCATATTTTTATTAAATGTACGATACTTTCGAACATTTTGCCCGCTGTTAACTAAAGGAGAAAAGAAATGCAATTCAGTCTCTGGATGGTGGAGGAGACGCTCCAGCCATATCGGATAAGGCGTCACATTCAGGAAGAAGTACCGCGTACAATAGAAAATATAAGACTTTATGCCAAAAACACGGAACGCAGGTCTGACACGCTGTACGTGGAGACAAGTGATATCTTTTTCGAAAACGGAAAGGATACGGTCATCTGTCTCCATGGTTCAAATTATCTGGAGATCGAAACCGCCTCTGTCAACCTTGTCTTTAATCAGATCCTGCAGTTTTTTGAAGAAACGCAAAACTGGGAAACTGCTTTGACCGAGATGATCACTTCAGGATGTTTACTCAAAGATGTTCTGAATCATTTTCAGAACGTTCTCCCTCTGCCCCTGATGGTTCTGGACCATGGTCAGGTCATGCTTGCAAGTTCTGAAAAGTATGGAATTGACAGCATTGACGAAGACTGGAATCTGGCGCTTCAAACCGGAAGCTTTCACATGGAGAAACTGGAATCATATAACAAACAGTATTACGACCGTATCCAATACAAGCATCATTATGTGATCCCGGCGGATCCGTTCCCATACTCCAGTTTTAACCACAATATTTATATTGAAAGCGAATTCGTGGGATTTATCTCTATGATATTATTGAGTGAACTCAAAGAAGTGCATCGCGACTGGTTTGATATTGCCTGCCATGCCATCCTGAACTGGATCAGTCTTTATATGCGGCAAAACGAGATCGTTATGCGGCAGGAAGCATTTACGGAATTGTTAGAAGGGCGCAAAGAACATCTGAAGAGCTTTTCTGACGCAATGTCAACGGCAGGATGGCAGCGGAAGACTTCCATGAGAATTCTGGTTGTCAGCTGCATTTCCGATATTCTGAATATGAATCTGCATATTGCAAGAATGGTCAGTCGGAACACCGCCTCTGTTTATGCGATCGACCACCAGAAGGAAATCGTTATGATCCTGAAAGAAGAACTCCTTTCCTCGGAAGAATTCAAATCCGGCATCCTTCAGATTTTGGAAAAGAGCGGATACTATGGCGGCCTCAGTGATCCCTTCACAGATTTTGATAATCTGGATTACTATTACCGCCAGGCATGCATTGCCCTTTCAAGCGGTGACTCCTATCCCGGAAAGATCTATTCGATCCGGGACCATATGCTGCCCTATATTTTTGAACTTCTGAGTTCTTCAACAGATATGTCGCTGAAGCACCCGGCGCTGGAAATCCTTCAGGCATATGACAGGCAGCATCATTCCGGCCTGTATCATGTACTCGACATCTATTTACAGACGAACTGCAGCCAGACCGAGACTGCAAAAAAA
>CAMODY010000009.1 GCA_946611595.1 uncultured Clostridia bacterium
GGATCATTGATCACGATCCTCCAGAAGGCCCAGGATCTCTACGGCTATCTTCCGGCAGAGATCATCTACTACGTGGCAGCACAGACAGGAACGACTCCTGCGAAGGTCATGGGTGTTGCTACGTTCTACACCCAGTTCCGTTTAGAGCCGGTCGGAAAATATCTGATCATGCTCTGTAAGGGAACTGCATGTCATGTAAATGGCTCTGACAGAATTGAGGCTTCCATCACAAATGAGCTTGGAATTCAAAACGGACAGACAACAAAAGACGGCTTGTTCACGCTTAAGAATGTGGCATGTCTCGGCTGCTGTTCTCTGTCCCCTGTTATGATGGTAAATGATGAAACCTTCGGAACGCTGACACCGGAAAAAGCAATCAGCATTCTGAATGATTTCCGCAGCAGAGAGGAGGCCTGAGACATGAGAATTGTAGTAGGTGAAGGCAGCTGCGGAATCGCAGCAGGCGCAGGAAAAGTATATGACGCACTGAAAGCGCTGATCACTCCGGATGATAGCTTTTCTTTGGAGATCACCGGATGCATCGGTATGTGCTTTTTAGAGCCGATCGTAGATATTTATGAAGGTGAGGATCTTCTTACTCGTCTGGTTCATGTAGAAGCAAAAGATGCGGAGAAAATCGTGGATGCCGTTAAGGCTGGTGATCTTGAGGCAATTGAGTCCTTAAAGATCAAAGATGATGATGCATCCTTCCTTACCCAGCAGACGCGTATTGCACTTCGTAACTGCGGTATCATCGATCCGACAGATATTAAGAGTTATAAGGCAAAAGATGGATATAAAGCATTAGAAAAAGTATTAAAGACAATGACTCCGGAAGAGGTGATTGAAGAGATCAAGACATCCGGCCTTGCAGGCCGTGGTGGTGCAGGATTCCCGACCTGGTTTAAATGGAATGCTGCAAGAGGCTCTAAAGGAGAAGAGAAATACCTGATCTGCAATGCGGATGAGGGCGATCCGGGTGCTTTCATGGATCGTGCCGTAATTGAGAGCGATCCGCACAACCTGATCGAAGGTATGCTGATCGCGGCTTATGCGATCGGAGCAAAAGAAGCGATCGTATATGTTCGTGCAGAATATCCGCTCGCGATCGTAAGACTTGAAAATGCGATTGCTCAGGCGACAGAAGAAGGCCTGATCGGAGACCATATCATGGGAACGGATTTCAGCTGCAAGTTCCGCTATATGGCTGGTGCCGGTGCATTTGTCTGCGGTGAAGAGACAGCGCTGATCGAATCCCTTGAAGGAAAACGTGGTATGCCGCGCCTTAAACCGCCGTTCCCGGCAGCAGCAGGATACCGCTTGAAACCATCGAATATTAATAACGTTGAAACCTTTGCAAATGTTGCATGGATCATCAATAACGGCGGAGAAGCTTTTGCTGCAATGGGAACCGAAGGCAGCAAAGGAACCAAGGTATTTGCGCTGACAGGAAAAGTAAAACGCGGCGGTCTTGTTGAAATCCCGATGGGACAGACCCTTCGCCATGTAATCTTTGATATCGGCGGCGGCATCCGGAATGAGAAAAAGATCAAGGCTGTACAGATGGGCGGTCCATCCGGCGGATGTATTCCGGAAAATCTCTTAGATACCGTAATCGACTATAAAGCCCTTTCTGCTACGGGAGCTATCATGGGCTCCGGCGGAATGGTCGTTATGGATGAGAATACCTGTATGGTAGGTATGGCAAGATTCTTCCTGGATTTCACATCCAAGGAATCCTGCGGTAAATGTGTACACTGCCGTATCGGAACTAAGAGAATGCTGGAAATCCTGACCCGTATCGTAAACGGAGAAGGTGAAGAAGGCGATATTGAATTATTAGAAGAACTTTGTAACGCGATCAAAGACGGAGCTCTTTGCGGCCTTGGCCAGACGGCGCCGAACCCGGTTCTTACCACGATCCGTTACTTCAGAGATGAGTATGAAGCTCATATTAAAGAAAAGAAATGTCCGGCAAAAGAATGTGTCGAACTTTTGAGCTATCACATTGATCCGGAGAAATGTAAAGGCTGTACGATGTGCGCAAAGAAATGTCCGGTACAGGCCATTTCCGGTGAAGTTAAAAATCCTCATGAGATCGATCAGAATGTATGTATCAAGTGCGGCCAGTGTTACACCCTGTGTAAATTTGGCGCGATCAGTGTAGAGTAAGGAGGCCGGAAATGAGCGAGATTAAAATTACTATTGATGGAATCGAATGTGTCGCACAGACCGGTGAAACGATCCTGGATATCGCAAAGAAAAACGGGATTTATATTCCGACACTGTGCCATGATGAAAGCGTAGCGAAGTATGGAGCATGCGGCCTTTGCCTGGTTGAAGGAGAAGGACTTCCGAAACTGATGCGTGCATGTTCTACCTTCCCTGCAGATGGCTGGGTCCTGCATACGGATTCAGACCGTGTCTTAAGGGCGAGAAAAGTTGCGCTGGAACTGTTAATGAGTGATCACGACGGAGACTGCAAGGGACCATGTTCTTTAAACTGCCCGGCAGGAACCGACTGTATGGCGTATGTGAACCAGATTGCCAAAGGCAATTATCACGAAGCGGTAAAGATCATAAAAGAAAAATTCCCGTTCCCTGCAAGTATCGGACATGTATGTCCGCATCCTTGCGAAGATGCCTGCAGAAGGCAGTATGTGGAGGCTTCCATCTCCATTGCATATCTGAAACGCTTTGCAGGTCTTAAGGATCTGGAAAAAGATACCTGGAAACCGGAAGTAGCACCGGAGACAGGAAAGAAGGTTGCCATTATCGGAGGCGGTCCTGCGGGCATGACAGCTGCATACTTCTTAAGAACCTACGGCCATCAGGTGACTGTCTATGATGCGATGCCGAATATGGGTGGAATGCTCCGCTATGGAATTCCGGAGTATCGTCTTCCGAAGAAGGTCGTTGATAGAGAAGTCAAAGAAATTGAAGACCTTGGCGTAGAACTGAAAAACAATGTAAAGATCGGAAAAGACATCAGCCTTGATGAAATCCGTAAAGCTGCTGATGCCACGATCCTTGCAATCGGCTGCTGGGTAAGTACAAAAGTCGGATGCCCTGGTGAAGAAGCGGAAGGCGTTTTAGGAGGCATTGACTTCCTGCGTCAGAATATTCTGGGAACACCATATGATATTGCCGGAAAGAATGTAGCAATCGTCGGCGGCGGAAACACTGCGATGGATGCTTGCAGAAGCGCGGTCCGTTTAGGAGCAGAGAACGTCTATGTCATTTACCGCCGTACAAGAAATGAAATGCCGGCAGATGATGAAGAAATCGAAGAGGCAATTGAAGAAGGCGTACAGTTTAAATTCCTGACAAACCCTGCGGAGATCCTTTCCGAAAATGGTCATGTTACGGAGATCAAACTCCAGGTGATGGAACTTGGAGAGCCTGATGCAAGCGGCAGAAGAAGTCCTGTTCCGGTTGAAGGTAAGTTTGAGACGCTCAAAGTGGATAATGTCATTGCAGCAATCGGACAGAAGGTAAATCCGGAAGGCGTTGATGTTGAACTGACAAACAGAGGAGTGATCGCAGCGGATGAGAATACATTCCGTACAAACCTGGAAGATGTTTTTGCGGTAGGTGATGCGATTAAGACCGGAGATAGAATTGCAATCGCAGCAATCGGAACCGCAAACAAGGCAGCAGATGTCGTAGACAGCTATTTGAAGGGTGAGCTGGTTCCGTATAGAAAACCATTCTATTCAGAACGTGATCTCGAGACTGTGAAAGCAGAACTTGCACAGAAAGAAAAGCAGGCTAGAGTAAAAGTTCCGAAGCGTCCGGCAGAGGAACGTAAAAAAGACTTTAATGATATCGTGATCGAACTCAGCGAGGAAGAGGTTCAGAAAGAAGCAGCTAGATGCTTAGAGTGCGGCTGCCACGATTTCCATGACTGCACATTGATCGAATGCGCTAACTGCATGGAGATCTGTCCGTCCAGACTGAAAGGTGAGATCCATCCGGGCTTTGTTGAGACAAAACTTATAACGATCGAGCGGAATCAGAATAAATGTGTTCTTTGTAATCTCTGCGTTCGTACCTGTGACGAAGTTGCAAAGAAAGGCATTTTAGGATTGGTTGGCAGAGGATTTACAACTGTGATCAAACCTGAGTTCAATGATCCGAAGACGATCGAAGGCTGTAAGGATTGCCACAAGTGCTTCGATATTTGTCCGACAGGGGCATTGAAATTGCTGCAGTAAGCCTGTATAATGCAGCGGTTCCTATATGAACAAATAAACATATTAGAAACGAGACAATATTTAATGACAAGTAAAGCGACAAAAAAAGGATTCGCATCAATTTGCTTTGCTGCAATCATGTTAATCTGCCTTGTCTTTATGACAGGATCGCCATTTCTTGTAAAGGCAGATGAGGAGACAACTGTAGCTGCGGAAACTGGTGCTACTGAAATCTGGAGTTATAAAGATCTGGTTAAACTGGCAGATAACCCATCTGGCTCTTATAAGCTGATGGCAGATATCGACTTAAAGGGAAGAGTATGGACTCCGATTGAATTTTCCGGAACCCTTGACGGAGATGGTCATGCCATTATTAATGCAAGTATAAATCAGGTGGGTGCAGCAAAACATTCTGTTTATGATGGCAATATGGTTTCTTATGATACCTCTTTTTCTGCTTTCTTTTCTTCGCTGTTGAATGCAACAGTTAAGAATACAGATTTCTTAGGAATGGAGGTTTCGGTCGATACCAATGAGCCAACATTTGCGGGCGGCATTGTAGGTTATATGGAAAACTCTACGATCGAAAATTGTTCGCTTTACGGGAAGGTGACACTTTACTCTTCTGGCGCAGCGATCGGAGTCGGCGGAATTGCCGGATATGGAAATGGTTCCATCAACCAGGTTAATTCCGATATGACGCTGGTCTGCGTAGATAAGGACCGAGACCACAAAGATGAACAGTTTTTAGGCGGCGCTTATGCAGCAGGTTTTATTGACCTTACGAATAGTACGGTCAAGCTTGACGGCTATGACTCTGACCATGGTTATGTTCATAATGGCGGTCTTGTTGGAATGTATATCCAATACCCGGAAGGCGTAGAGCATGAAGGCGCAATTACCGGAAATACAGTTGCCGGTCAGATCACTTTCTTTGAGGATAATGAAGATCGAAGAGCATATTGCGAAGCTTATATTGGCGAGATCATGAACTGGTCCTTTGCCTATGATGACGCGTTCTCCGAAGAAAATTTCACGGGAACGGAAGTTGATGACTATAATACCGTACTGCTTCCGCATAACTGTACAAATCCGCAGTTTGAACAGTCCAGCGTGGCATCAACTGAGACGGAAAACGGATATTCGGAATATCATTGCACAACTTGTGGATTTAGTTATAAAGCTGATTATGTTCCGGTTGTCGGCAACTATGTAGACCCTGATGATATTGTGTATGGGGTAAACGGAGTACCAAAGGCTGCCCCGGCTGCATCTTCCAGGAAAACCTGGCCGCTCATTGTAGTTATAGCTGCGTTGGTGGTTGTTTGCACTGCGACTTTCTTTATGATAAAGGTAAGAAAGGTAAAACAGGAAAGACTTAACAGAAAAGCAGCCAGAGCCAGAAGACGTATTGAGTGGGAAGAGTAAGAAAAGCGTTATAAATATTCGCACAATTTTTATATTGTAATCACTATATAGTTATGATATTGTGATTACATCAATTACACAGAGTAGAAAAGCAAGCGTTAAGTGCCGCCGGGACGGGGAGCTGTCCGGAGGACGAAAAATAAGTTGGTTAGATTATGTGGCTTCTATTTGCGTCTTGCCTTTCGCATCCCGCTGTCCTTAAACCTGGATAACGAATCCTCTTTTTGCAGCGGGCGAAAAGAGGATTTTTTATATCTGAGGGGACGACAGGGACATCAGTCAAAGGAGATAGGATTATGAAAAAGAAAATGACTGTCCTGGACATCACTATTTGCGCAGCGATGATCGCGCTTCATATTGTGCTTGATCTGTTTCTTACGATTCGAATCGGAGAATTATATAAGATTACGCTGAATACGCTGCCATTTGTTGTTGTTGGTATGATGTGCGGCCCTGCAGAAGGCGCGCTGTCAGGTCTTGTCGGATGCTTTTTAAGCCAGATGCTTGGACCTTATGGATTGATGGTTACGACACCAATCTGGATCATTCCGGGTATGCTCTCAGGTCTTACATCCGGACTTATCTTTAAGGCGTTTAAACGCAAATCCACCATTGCAGCTATTGCCGTTACCGTATTCATTGCTGAGTTGATCACAACGATCTATAACTGGTTTGGAAGTTATCTTGGCGATGTCGTTATCCTGAAGGATATGACAATTGAAGTTTTGATCGCGGCTATTCCGATCAGGCTTATCAACTGGGCACTTCGAAGTGTGGTCTTTACAGTTGTACTTGTTCCGCTTTGCAAGACTCTCTTAAAATCCTGTCCTGCAGGTATCAGACAGGCAAAGCAGAATGCAAAGGCTAAGGCTGCTGAGTCGCCTGCAGAATCCTGAGAAAACAATAATTAAATATATAACAAAGGCCATGGACGAAAATTCCATGGCCTTTATTGTTGCATAAAATATATTTTTTATTAGTCAGCATAGTTTAAGAAGTTTGCTAATGAGGAGAACTGGATAAATCTCTTCGCTGCCGGAGAAGCAATCTCTTCCGGCTGCATTGCAATACCGATGTTGACGGTATGCGGCGTTGTAAGTGAAAGAGGAACAACATTATCGCCTAATGACTGAAGCCAGATCTTATTAGTAAGCGTAACGCCAAGTCCTGCTTCAACCATTGCATAAGCGGCATATGGGTCATGCGTGCGGTATTTGGTATTCGGTTTGATCCGCTTGTCATCTAAGAAGAGGGTATTATCTGTTTCCTGTCCGGTATAAACTTCAATGAATGGTTCTTTCTCAAAATCTTTGATATTAAAGGAACTTTTATTTGCGTATGGACTGTCTTTTGAGACAATGGCAACAAGCTCATCTTCTAAAAGATGTACCCAGTGGTATTTTCCTTTACGTTTACTAATGATACAGAAATCCGCCGCATTGTTTTCAATCATTTTAACAAGCGCCGTTGAAGTTCCCTCGACGATACGTACTTCAATATCAGGGAACTTTCTCGTAAAGTCGTAGATCAGTTTTGAAATCTGAGGATAAAAATTGTTGTAAGCAGTTCCGATAATGATCTCACCCTTTTCAAGGCCTTTCAGCTGTGAGGCCATCTGGTTGAGCTGTTCTTCCTGACGGATGATCTTTATGATCGATGGAAGGAGTTCCTCGCATTCCTTTGTTGGGGTAACACCGGAGTGTGTTCGGTTTAATAAAACAAGGTCTGTTTCTTCTTCTAAAGCAGAAATAGAGCGGCTGACTCCGGATGGGGTATAGCCGAGTTCCTCTGCTGCGTCAGAGAGGCTTCCTGTTTGAATGGTTTTCAATAAGATCTTATATTTTTCAGTATCCATAATGTCCCTCCTGAGAAAGATTAGCGGCGACTTGCAGGTTGTGAGAAAACTGCAAAGTCTTCAATTATTATTTTCCTCGGCATCAAAATAACACTGCTTTGATAGTTTGTCAACAGAGAAAATGAAGAATTGATAAAAATGAAAATTGTATAATTGGCCGGTTGAAGAAAACTCCTTTTGAGAATATGGAGGATTTTCGGGAAGAATACAAAATTTGGTATGATCTTTTGCAGCGTGAACACTATATCTTGTGGTTTTTTCGTTGCTTTTCCGGGGGCTTTTTGGTACAATTCATTAGATTATGGGTTCCTATCCCCTTTAGACAGGAATTCAGGAAAGAAAAGTGGTGGATGAAATGATCAGTATGATAGTTGCTGCAGACAGAAACTGGGCGATCGGCAATGGCGGAAAACTGCTTACCAATATTCCGGATGACTTGCGTTTCTTTCGCCAGACGACCAGAGATCAAGTTGTGATCATGGGACGGAAAACCGTAGAAAGCCTGCCGGGAGGGCGGCCGCTTCCAAACCGCACGACGATCCTGATCACGCGCGACCCGGATTATACAATGAATGATGTAGTTGTCGTGCACAGTGTGGAAGAAGCATTAGAAGAAGCAAAGAAATATAAGTCTGATATTTTTGTTGCAGGCGGCGGTGAGATCTACGAGCAGATGTTAGATTATTGTGATGAAGCGCTTGTGACATTTATTGACTATTCTTACCAGGCGGATACCTATTTCCCAAATCTGGATAAGAGACCGGAGTGGGTGCTTGCTTCAGAGTCTGAAGAGCAGACGCACTTTGACATTGTTTATTACTACAGAACGTATTTAAGACGAAAAGATTTTATTGGCTGATATATCCAGCACAGTACAGAGAAAAGAAAGACAGAGAGGAAACAAAATGATCGGAGATAAAAAAGTTCTTTATAGTGCGGTTCAGGCAACCGGAAATCTGACGATAGGAAACTATCTCGGAGCTTTAAGAAACTGGGTGAATTTATGTGATGAATATGAATGCTTTTTTGCAGTCGCAAATGAACATTCGATTACAGTCCGCCAGGAGCCTGCGGCTTTAAGAAAACACGCCAGAGAACTTTTAACCTTATATATCGCAGCAGGACTTGATCCGGAGAAGAACTGTCTCTATTACCAGAGTCACGTTCCGGCTCATGCTGAACTTGCGTGGATCTTAAACTGCTACACCTATATGGGAGAACTCAGCCGTATGACGCAGTTTAAAGATAAGTCTGCAAAACATGAAGATAATGTAAATGCCGGACTTTTCACTTATCCGGTATTGATGGCAGCAGATATTTTGCTCTTCCAGGCAGATTATGTTCCGGTAGGAGTTGACCAGAAACAGCACCTTGAGCTGACACGTGATATCGCAATGCGTTTTAACAGCATTTACGGTGATGTCTTTACAATTCCTGAAGTTTACCTTGGAAAAACAGGAAGAAAGATCATGTCTCTTCAGGATCCGTCTAAAAAGATGAGCAAGTCTGATGAAAATCCGAATGCTTATATTCTGATGATGGATGATAAAGATACGATCATCCGTAAGTTCAAGAGAGCGATCACGGATTCCGATACGCAGGTTCGTTATTCTGATGATAAGCCGGGCGTTTCCAATCTGATCGATATCTATGCGTCTTGTACAGGAAAGAGTACGGAAGAGATCGAGAAGGAATTTGAAGGTCAGGGCTACGGACAGTTTAAACTGGCAGTTGGAGAAGCTGTTGCGGATGTCCTGACTCCGATCCAGGAGCGCTATGCCGACCTGTCCAAAAATAAGGACTATATCGATGGTATTATTAAGAACAACGCTGAAAAAGCAAATTATTTTGCAAATAAAACACTTAGGAAAGTACAGAAAAAAGTAGGCTTTCCGGAGTTGATCAGATAAGGAGCATGAATGGCAAAAAACAACGCAAATACTTATAACGCTGATGCGATCACAATACTTGAAGGGCTTGAGGCGGTCCGCCGCCGGCCCGGAATGTATATCGGCAGCGTATCAACTAAAGGTCTAAACCATCTGATCTACGAAATCGTAGACAATGCAGTGGATGAGCATCTTGCCGGCTACTGTACAGATATCTCTATCACCTTAAATGAAGACGGTTCTGTCACCATCGTGGATAACGGACGTGGTATCCCGGTGGGGATCAATAAAAAGACGGGACTTCCTGCAGTGGAAGTTGTCTTTACCATGCTTCACGCCGGCGGTAAATTTGGAGATGGAAACTATAAGATCTCAGGTGGTCTGCACGGTGTAGGTGCATCTGTAGTAAACGCGCTTAGCGTATGGCTTGAAGTCAGCATTAAAAGGGATGGCAAGGTTTATTCCCAGAGATTTGAAAGAGGCGTCAAGACCTGTGAACTTACGGAAACAGGTACCTGCAGAAAGAGTGATTCCGGAACAACTGTTTCCTTCCTTCCTGATGGTGAAATCTTTGAGAAGACCTATTTCAAGGCGGACGCGATCAAAAGCCGTCTGCATGAGACCGCATACTTAAACCCGGGTCTTACTCTTACCTTTATTAACAAGCGTTTTAATGAAGCAGAAGAAGTCGTCTATCATGAGCCGGAAGGTATCGTGGCTTATATCAACGACTTAAATAAAGAAAAAGAGGCAGCAGCTCCGGTCGTCTATTTCAGCGGCAAAGAAGAAGGCATTGAGCTTGAGGCTGCTTTCCAGTTCACGAATGATTTCCAGGAAAATATCTTAGGTTTCTGTAACAATATCTACACGCAGGAGGGCGGTACCCATATCACGGGATTTAAAGCGCGCTTTACGCAGCTGATCAACTCCTACGCAAGAGAGCTTGGAATCTTAAAAGAAAAAGATGACAACTTTACCGGCGCAGATGCCAGAAATGGTATGACTGCGATCATTGCGATCAAACACCCGGATCCGCGTTTTGAAGGACAGACAAAGACAAAACTCGATAACCCGGATGCGCAGAAAGTTACAAGCGATATCACAGGTGAACAACTTGAACGTTATTACGATAAAAATATCGAGATATTGAAGGCGACGATCGCCTGCGCGGAAAAGAGCGCAAAGATCCGTAAAGCAGAAGAGAAGACAAAGACCAACATGCTTTCCAAGACTAAATTTGTTATGGAGGGCAATGGAAAGCTTGCAAACTGCGAAAGCAGAAAGCCGGAAGAATGTGAAGTCTTTATCGTAGAGGGTGACTCTGCAGGTGGCAGCGCAAAGACTGCAAGAAACAGAAGAACACAGGCGATCCTTCCGATCCGCGGTAAGATCTTAAATGTAGAGAAAGCTTCTATTGATAAAGTTCTTGCGAATGCAGAGATCAAGACCATGATCCAGGCATTTGGCTGCGGTTTCTCGGAAGGCTATGGCAACGACTTCGATATCAGCAAGCTCCGTTACAATAAGATCATCATCATGACAGATGCCGATGTCGATGGTTCACACATTGCAACGCTGCTGTTAACCTTCTTCTACCGCTTTATGCCGGAACTGATTCAGGCAGGCCATGTGTATCTGGCAACGCCTCCGCTTTATAAAGCAATCCCGAAAAAGGGCGAAGAGGAGTATCTCTATGATGATGCGGCTCTTGAAAAATATAGAGCGACACATAAAGGAGATTTCACGCTGCAGCGTTATAAAGGTCTTGGAGAGATGGATGCAGACCAGCTTTGGGAGACAACCTTAGACCCTGAAAACCGCGTTCTTAAGAAAGTTGAAATTGACGATGCGCGTATGGCTTCTGAAGTTACGGAAATGCTCATGGGTTCTGATGTAGCTCCGCGCAAAAAGTTTATTCATGATAATGCTCAGGCAGCTGAACTAGATATATAAGAGGAAATTAAATGGCAGAGAAAATTATTAACAGCGAATATTCAGACGTAATGCAGAAGTCTTATATCGACTATGCAATGAGCGTCATTTGCTCAAGAGCCGTGCCGGATGTGCGTGATGGATTAAAACCGGTACAGCGCCGCGTGCTTTACGCAATGAGTCAATTGGGTCTGCGCAGTGACAGACCGCATAGAAAATCCGCCCGTATCGTCGGTGATGCAATGGGTAAATATCACCCGCATGGCGACTCTTCCATCTACGAGACCTTAGTCGTAATGGAACAGGATTTCAAAAAAGGTATGCCTTTAGTTGATGGACATGGAAACTTTGGCTCTATTGAAGGTGATAGCGCTGCAGCAATGCGTTATACCGAAGCAAGACTTCAGAAGTTTACCCAGGATGTCTATCTTGCAGATCTTGATAAAGATGTTGTGGATTTTGTACCAAACTTTGATGAGACGGAAAAAGAACCGGCCGTTCTTCCTGTCCGTGTTCCGAATGTTCTGATCAATGGAGCAGAAGGTATTGCCGTCGGTATGACAACAAACATTCCGACCCACAACTTAAATGAAGTGATCGATGCGATGATCGCCTACATGAAGAAAAGTTCCATTACGACGGAAGAACTGATGGAATATATGCCGGGACCGGATTTTCCAACAGGCGGTATCGTGATCAATAAATCAGAACTGAAAGATATCTATGAGAGCGGAAGCGGAAAGATCAAATTGCGTGGAAAAGTAGTCCTCGAAAAAGGAAAACGCAAATCCGACCGCGATAAGCTTGTTATCACCGAAATCCCGTACACGATGATCGGTGCGAATATCGGAAAATTTATTTTAGATGTCTGCGATCTGGTAGAAAGCAAAAAGACAACGGATATCGTTGATGTTTCCAATGAATCTTCCAAGGAAGGTACGCGTATCGTTCTTGAACTTAAGAAAGGGGCTGACCCGGTTAAGATCGAGAACATGCTTTATAAGAAAACAAAGCTTGAAGATACTTTTGGCGTCAATATGCTGACCATTGTCGATGGTCGCCCTGAAGTACTTGGCTTAAAAGGTATTTTAGGTCACTGTATTGATTTCCAGTATGAGATCAACACAAGAAAATATTCTACGCTTCTTGCAAAAGATAAAGAGCAGAAAGAGATTAAGGAAGGTCTCATCAAAGCCTGCGATATCATCGACCTGATTATCGAAGTGATCAGAGGTTCCCGCAGCATCTCCCAGGCAAGAGCCTGCCTTACCCACGGTGAGACGAAAGATATTAACTTCAAGAGTGAGGCTTCCAAAAAAGCGGCAGCAAAGCTTTGCTTTACGGAAAAACAGGCACAGGCGATCTTAGACCTCCGTCTTGCCAAATTGATTGGTCTTGAAATTGAACAGCTGAACGAAGAGTATCAGAAGCTGATCAAAGAAATTGCTGAGTTTGAGAAGATCCTGGCAGAAAAATCCGCGATGAAGAAAGTTATCATCAAAGATTTAGAAGCGATCAAAAAAGAATATGGCTATGAAAGAAAGACCATAATTCAGGACGCAGAGGCTGCTGTTTACGAAGAAGAGAAGATCAAGGAGCAGGAAGTAGTCTTCCTTATGGACCGCTTCGGCTATGCAAAGATCATCGAGCCGGCTGCATACGAGAGAAATGTGGAGACGTTGGACAGCGAAAACAAATATGTCATGCGCTGCATGAATACCGATCGTATCTGCATCTTCACGCAGACCGGTATGGTGCATCAGCTTAAGGTCTTAAAGGTTCCGATGAAGAAGCCGAAAGATAAGGGTATTCCGATCGATAACCTCTGCAACTACACAAGTGCAAAAGAAGACATCATCCAGATCTGCCCGCTTGGTCAGCTTAAGATGCATATGATGCTCTTTACAACCAAGAAGGGTATGATGAAGTTTGTCGATGCTTCTGAGTTTGATATAAGCCGTCTTTCTGCAGCCGCAACGAAGCTGTCTGATGGAGATGAGGTCATCAGCATTGATCTTTTTGATGCAACAAAGCAGAAAGTATATGATGGCGACGACAGCGAGGAGGAGATGGATGTAGCAATCACCGGCGGCTTTGACGACGGTATCAGTGACTACATCGATCCGGAAGATGATCAGCTGACCTTCGAATTTATTGATATCAATGACGGAAGCACGAGCCTTGAGAATTTAGATGAGGCTGAGGCAGCTGAAAAAAAGGGCGAGGCGAAAGCTGAACCGAAAGAGAAGTTCGTAACGAGCAAAATGGTTGTTCTTCAGACCAAAGAAGGTGTCTTCCTGCGCTTCAAACTGAGTGAAGTGCCGGAAAAACACAAAGGCGCAGTTGGTGTACGAGGAATCAAACTTGGCAAGGACGATGAAATCGATAAAGTCTATATCGTAGGCTTTGGAGATAAGACCTCTGTGAAGTATCACAACAAGGATGTGGAGCTGATGAAACTGAAGCTTGCGAAACGTGATACAAAGGGTACGAAACTTCGTCTGTAAAAGTGTTATAAATATTGATAATTTTCAAACAAGGCTTGCGAATTAAGCCTTCGGGGATTATGATGTAGTCTATTATTGCTGAATGGGAACGACTTGAAGGAAAACCACAGAAGAGAGGAAGAAAAATGGACAAGAGATTAAGAGTTGGCGTTTTAGGCGCAACAGGAATGGTCGGACAGCGTTTTGTAACGCTTTTGGAAGGTCATCCGTGGTTTGAAGTTGTACTGCTTGCTGCTTCTGAAAGAAGCGCAGGAAAAACCTATGAAGAAGCTGTTGGAAAGAGATGGAAGATGGCTGCTCCGATGCCGGAACGTCTGAAAAACGTAGTAGTTAAAAATATCAATGATATTGAAGAAAATGCCAAAGAAGTAGATTTTTGCTTCAGTGCAGTTGACATGACAAAAGAAGAGATCCGTGCATTTGAAGATGCTTATGCAAAGACAGAGACCCCGGTTGTATCCAATAACTCTGCACATCGCTGGACCCCGGATGTACCGATGGTAATTCCGGAGATCAACCCGCAGCATTTAGATGTTATTCAGTATCAGAAGAAACGTCTTGGAACGACACGCGGTTTCGTAGCTGTAAAGCCGAACTGCTCAATCCAGAGTTATACACCAGCTCTAGAAGCTTTAAAGGAATTCGGACCGAAAGAAGTTGCTGTCTGCACATATCAGGCAATCTCCGGTGCCGGAAAAACCTTTGCTGATTGGCCGGAAATGGTTGAAAACGTAATTCCTTACATTGGTGGTGAGGAAGAGAAGAGTGAGCTTGAGCCGCTTCGCGTCTGGGGAACAGTTGATCCGGAAAAAGGAGAAATCGTTCCTGCAAAGGCTCCGCTGATCACTGCACAGTGCCTGCGTGTAGCTGTTCAGGACGGACATACAGCAGCAGTCTTTGTTAATTTCGAAAAGAAACCTACAAAGGAAGAGATTTTAGAGAGATGGAAAGCATTTAAGGGCGCTCCGCAGGAACTTGAGCTTCCAAGCGCACCGAAGCAGTTCATCCAGTACTTCGAAGAAGACAACCGTCCGCAGCCGAAGCTTGACAGAGATTATGAAAACGGTATGGGCGTAAGCCTTGGACGTCTTCGTGAAGATACCTTATTCGATTATAAGTTTGTGGGTCTTTCCCATAATACAGTCCGCGGTGCAGCTGGTGGAGCGATCCTTCTTGCTGAACTGCTTACAGCTAAAGGCTATATTACTGAGAAATAAGATATCAATTGTTAAGGCAAGACATTGAGACGATACTTATGACCGTTTTCTATACTGCCGATTGACCAAATGCATTAAATACCTAGAAAGGCTAGTTTTTTTCTGACACTGATAGTCTTCAAGTGCATATAATTGTCAGAAAAGCTAGCTTTTCACTGTTTCGAAGTAGATTATCCCGTTACACAATATTGGTTTTCTATTTTATATATAGTATTAAGGCATAATAGATATAGAAACTATAAAGAAAGAAATATAAAAATAAGATTTTTCTAATCGAAGCATAAAAACACTCTTTATAATCAAAGTACAAATAAAACATCAGAGGTGACACATGAAAATCAGAACCAGATATGCTCCAAGCCCAACAGGCAGAATGCATGTAGGAAATTTAAGAACGGCTTTATATGAATACCTGATCGCCCGTCATGAAGGCGGTGACTTTATTCTTCGTATCGAAGATACCGACCAGGAACGTTTCTTTGAAGGTGCATTAGAGATCATCTATAACACCCTTGAAGAGACAGGACTTGACTATGATGAAGGTCCGGATAAGCCGGGTGACTGCGGTCCATATGTACAGTCGGAGCGTGTTGAGGCCGGAATCTATATGGACTATGCTAAAAAGCTGGTCGAAAAAGGCGAGGCATATTACTGCTTCTGTACAAAAGAGCGTCTTGAGTCTTTAAAACAGACGGTTGCAGGAAAAGAGATCATGCTTTATGACAAGCATTGCCTGCATCTTTCCAAAGAGGAAGTAGAAGCAAAGCTTGCAGCCGGAGAACCGTTTGTCATCAGACAGAATATTCCGAATGAAGGAAAGACCTCCTTCTTTGATGATATCTACGGCGAGATCACAGTAGACAATGCAGAACTGGATGATATGATCCTGATCAAATCGGATGGATATCCGACCTATAACTTTGCAAATGTTGTAGACGATCATCTGATGGGAATCACACATGTTGTAAGAGGAAATGAATACCTTTCTTCCACACCGAAATATATCCGTCTTTATGATGCATTCGGATGGGAACCGCCGGTATTTGTTCATCTTCCTTTGATCACAGATGAAGAACATCACAAGCTTAGTAAGAGATCCGGACACTCTTCTTTTGAAGATCTGGTAGAGCAGGGATTTTTACCTGAGGCGATCATCAACTTCGTAGCACTCCTTGGATGGAGCCCGGAAGGAACAGAAGAGATCTTCTCCTTAAAGCAGTTGATCGAAGCATTTGACTATAAACGTGTTAATAAATCTCCTGCTGTTTTTGATATGGTAAAACTTCGTTGGATGAATGGCGAATATATCAAGAACATGGACTATGATGCATATAAGAAATATGCTCTTCCATACGTGGATCAGGCAGTAAAGAGAGATGTTGATAAAGACAAGATCTTAGAACTGATGAAGACTCGTATTGAAGTGTTCACGGATATTCCGGAGAAGATCGATTTCTTTGATGAACTTCCGGAATATGATGTGGCAATGTACACCCACAAAAAAATGAAGACGAATTCCGAGATCGCACTTGAAGTCTTAAAAGAGACACTGCCGATCTTAGAGGCGCAGGATGATTATTCTTTAGATGCCCTGCATGATCTGATCATGAAATACATTGGAGAAAAAGGTGTTAAGAACGGTGTTGTTCTCTGGCCGCTGCGTACAGCTGTTTCCGGAAAACAATCCACTCCTGGCGGTGCATTTGAGATCATGGAGATCCTCGGAAAAGAAGAGTCCCTTGCAAGAATCCGTAAGGGAATTGAAAAATTAGAAGCTTAAAGCTTAAATAGAAAAACTGAAACCACACTGCAAGTGACCTGAAATATAAGGAGAAAAGACAATGCAGGATGAGAGAGGTTTAATACATATCTATACCGGTGAAGGAAAAGGTAAGACAACAGCAGGTCTTGGCCTTTGTCTTCGGGCAGCCGGCAGCGGCATGAAGGTTTTGATCGCCAGGTTTTTAAAGACGAATGATTCTGCAGAGCTTAAGGCCCTTGCAAAGTTTGACAATGTTGACCTGGTTGCTAATCAAAAGTCCTTTGGTTTTTCCAAAACATGGAAGAACGATCCGGGAAAAAAGATGCAGGCGGAAGAGTATTACAGCATGATGCTGGATGTGGCTCTTACACAGGCGGTAGAAGGCGATTATGATCTTTTGCTTTTAGATGAGATCATTGCTTCCGTAAATCTTGAGGTCGTAGATAAAGATAAACTCCTGGATTTTCTAAAGAATAAACCGGAAAAACTGGAAGTGATCATGACCGGCCGAAATCCGATCCCGGAACTTATAGAACTTGCGGATTATGTTTCTGAAATCAAAAAAGTAAAACATCCCTTTGATAAAGGGATCCTTGCCCGGGAGGGCATAGAATATTAAAGTGCTTTCTTAAAAAAACAGTCCAGAAATCTTGAAGGGGCTGTTTTTTTATTGCGGATTTTTTCCGGGAAATAGATCTTAAGGCTTTCCGCAGCCCGCGTCATCGCAACATATAATATGCGGCGTTCCTCTTCAAGCGCATCTTTGGTATAGGATTTTTTTGCGGGGAGGATGCCTTCGCTTACATCCGGCAGATACACATGACGAAACTCCAGTCCTTTTGCAGCATGAATTGTCATAAGCTGCACACAGGAGCTATGCTTTGTTAGAGAGGCCTCGCGGGATGCGCCTTTGTCATATTGCTGCATTGTTTCTGTTGTGATTCCATAATTAGCAAGGACTTTTTGAATCACAGGGAACTCGAGTGAACGCCTTAAAAGAATTGCAACTTCTCTTGGATTTGTGCCTTCTCTAAGCAGCTTTCGAATGTCCTTCGCTATGGATTCATATTCTGCAAGTTGATTTTTACACTTTCGGATTTGAACAATGCCAAAGGAGGAGCCATGCAGGCTTTCCATCTTCTTTTGTATCCGGCCTTTGTTCTGTATGATGATTTGATGAGAGCAATTTAAAACAGGGGCCGGGCAGCGGTAGCTTTTGATCAGTTTGATCAAAACTGCATCCGGGTAGTCGTTTAAGAATCTGCGCATGATCTTCGGAGATGCACCGCGGAAGGCATAGATACTTTGATCATCGTCACCGACTGCAAACAAGTTGTTCTGCGGAGCGGCAAGAATGCGAATAATCTGATATTGAAGAAGATTAATATCTTGGAACTCATCTACGAGAATATAACGAAAGCGCTTTTGCCAATAGTTTCTGATATCTTCCCTTTCTGTTAATAGCTTAAGACACAACGAAAGCATGTCATCAAAATCAATCAGTTTCTGTTTCGTCAACGCAAGTGTATAGGCTTCATAGAGTTTGCGGAATTCCGCAGGAGTTACAACAGAAGAGATGAAACTTTCAGGCTTGCTTCCTCCTGATTTGACTTTGCTGATCTCATTGATCAATGCAGATGCAAAGTCGAAAGGATCTTCATATTCGATCTGGTCGTGATCTGCTGTATTTAACAGGATATTCTCCTTTTGATCTTCAGATACAATATTTGCGGAAGACAGGCCATAAGCCTGTTTTAAGATCATAAAAAAGATACTATGAAACGTACCGAAAAACGGAATATCGCTTCCGGGCATGATGTTTAGAAAGCGCCGCTTCATATTGTCGGCAGCTTTCCTGGAAAAGGTGACAGCTAAGATCTTTCCTGCCGGAATCTGCGCTTGTTCAATCAGTGCGCAGATTCGGCTTACGATCACAGCTGTTTTTCCGGAGCCGGGGCCTGCAACGATCAAAGCCGGTCCGTTACTATGATGAATTGCCTGTACTTGTTCTTCGTTATATCTCATTTGCTTCGGTTCATAATTTCAGCTTGTTTTCTAGCATTTTACAAGAGGAAAAGGTAGACAGCAAGAGCCTTAATGGCTTGCTTTTAAGGGGCGTAACATATTATAATATTTCAGTTATTGTTTTGGCATAAAACAGCGATAGAGGAGAGAAAATAATGAAGCGATTTATTCTGCCGATTTGTTTGTTTGCAGCCATCGTAATTATGGTTGTAGTGCTTGCGCTTCGGGGGAAAAAAGAAGAGGTGGTTCCGGAGTCGGAAGTTGTGACAACAACTACAGAAGCCGAGACTTATCCGGAGTGGTACACAGGCAATCTGAACCGGCTGACAGGCATCATGGATCTTCCGGATGAAGCTGTCGGAAAGAGGCCTGTTGCTGTCATGATCAATAACATCAGTGATGCGATGCCGCAGTATGGAATTGAGGCAGCAGACATCATGTTTGAAATGCCGGTCGAATGGGATCTGACCCGAATGATGGCCATTTATCCGGATTATTTAGCGCTTCCTGATATTTGCTCGATCCGAAGCTGCAGATATTATTTCCCTGCAGTTGCCTCTGCGTTTGACAGTGTCTATGTCCATTGGGGACTGGATGATTCAATCGCCGACTATTTCTATTCTCTTGATATTGACCGCTATGACCTGGATGCTGAAATGTATCTGGATTCCCTTGCAGGGCGTGACCAAAACCGCCTGGATCAGGGATATGCCTGGGAGCACACTTCCTTTATGCATGGCAATATGCTGCCGCAGTTTTTGCAGGATGACGGCGTGGATATGAATATCAATCCGGATAGAGCCGGGGCAGCTTTTAACTTTACAACAAGTGAAGAGCCGATCAACCCGTCATCAGAGGAATGTACCCGCGTAGATATCTTCTTTGGTAATCAATGGGCACATTTTGATTATGATCCTGTAAGTAAAACGTATAAAAAGTTAAACAACGGTGAAAGTCAGATCGACCAGCATACCGGAAACCAGCTTTCCTTTACCAATGTGTTTGTACTGGAGACCGAGATTTGGCTTAGAGAAGATGGATACCATAAGGGAATTGACTGGAATGGCGGTGACTGGACGAAAGGTTATTATATCTCAAACGGATATGCAAAACCGATCACCTGGTCAAAAGCGGATGAATATTCCATGATCAAATTCTGGAACCAGGATGGGAGTGAAGTAGAAGTCAATAAAGGAAAATCCTATATTGCTTTCACACCTTTTGATACGGTGGAATTAAACAGTTCTTATGTAGATGAAAACCAGGACTGGTAAAGCATGAAAAACTGCTGTTAATAAAATTTAGTGACAGAGAAAGAAGGACTTTATGAACAAAGAACAGATCACAGAAAAATTACAGAAATATGAGCAGATGCAGCTCTTAAGATTCTATGATGAACTTTCAGAAGAAGAGCAACAGGGCCTCTTAGGTGAGATCGACCGGATCGATTTTGATATGATCGATATTCATCATAAAAATGAAGAAGCAGGAACGATCACTCCGCTTGGCGCTATGACCTTAGAGGAGATTCAAGAGCAGAAAGAAAAAATTACAGATGCAGGTATTAAGGCAATCAAAGAATGTAAGGCTGCTGCTGTACTTTTAGCTGGCGGACAGGGAACTCGTTTAGGCCTTGATGGTCCAAAAGGAACATTAAATGTCGGAGAGACAAGGGAACTCTATATCTTCCAGTGTCTGGTTGAGACTCTTTTAAAAGTGAAAGAGGCAGCAGATGCATGGGTTCCGCTTCTTATTATGACATCCGATAAAAATGATGCGGCAACCAGAGCCTTCTTTGAAGAACATAATTACTTTGGCTATAACAAAGACTATGTTTTCTTCTTTGTTCAGGAGATGGCGCCTTCAACTGATTATGACGGCAAGGTTTATCTGGAAGAGAAAAACCATATTTCACTTTCTCCGAATGGAAACGGCGGCTGGTTTATCTCTTTAAAGAAAGCAGGACTTTTAGAGAAGATCAAAGACATGGGCGTAGAATGGCTTAATGTTTTTGCAGTTGATAATGTTCTTCAGAAAATGGTAGACCCGGCATTCTTAGGCGCAACGATCCTTTCCGGTCAGCCGATCGGTGCAAAGGTCGTACGCAAAAATGCACCGGATGAAAAAGTCGGTGTTATGTGCCTTAGAAACGGACACCCGTCTATCGTAGAATACTATGAACTGACAGATGAGATGATGACAGAGAAAAACGAAGCAGGGGAACTTGCTTACAACTTTGGCGTCATCCTGAACTATCTCTTCCGCGTAAAAGAGCTGGAAGAAACCGCAGATAAGAATCTTCCGCTTCATATCGTAAGCAAGAAGATCCCGCATATCGATGAGGCAGGAAATCATATCAAACCGGAAGAGCCGAACGGATATAAGTTTGAGACCTTAGTTCTGGATATGATTCAGATGATGGATGGCTGCCTGGTATTCGAAGTAGACAGAAGCAAAGAATTCGCGCCGATCAAAAACATGCATGGCGTAGATTCTTTAGACAGTGCAAGAGAAATGTTAAAAGCAAACGGCGTAGAGCTGTAAGGCATTTAAAAGTGCAGACATTATAAAAATAAAACAGACGGAGCAGATGAATGAAAAAAATACTGGATCTGATAACGGAAGAATTAAAAGAAGCGTTTGCAAAAGCAGGATATCCGAATGATAAAGTGACGGCAACTGTCTCAAACCGTCCGGACCTTTGCGAGTATCAGTGCAATGGGGCTATGCCTCTTGCAAAGGAAGCGCATAAGGCGCCGCTTCAGATCGCCGAAGAAGTTTGCAGTTTCTTAAAAGACAGCAAGAGCTTTTCTCTGGCGGAAGCAGTAAAACCGGGATTTATCAACCTGAACATCACAGGGGACTTCCTTTCTGATTATGTCAATCAGATGGCCACAGCAGATAAGTTCGGCTATGAAGAAGAGGAAAACCCGGTCAAAGTCCTGGTCGATTATGGCGGACCGAATGTTGCTAAGCCGCTTCATATCGGACATCTCCGCGCAGCGATCATCGGAGAGAGCATTAAGCGGATCTGCCGCTTTACGGGACATGAGACCTTAGGCGATGTTCACCTTGGCGATTGGGGACTTCAGATGGGACAGATCATTGCGGAGCTGAAAGTCCGCGAGCCGGATCTTCCGTATTTTGATGAGTCTTTTGAAGGAGAATATCCAAAGGAGGCTCCGTTTACGATCTCAGAACTTGAAGAGATCTATCCGACTGCAAGTAAAAAATGCAAAACAGAATCCGATACTTATGATGCTGCTTTCGCAGAAGCTGCACATCAGGCAACGGCTGAGCTTCAGCATGGAAAGCCGGGCTACCGTGCAATCTGGCAGCATATTATTAATATCTCTGTTGCGGACCTTAAAAAGAATTATGATAATCTGGATGTTCACTTCGACCTTTGGAAAGGCGAAAGTGATGTCCAGAAATATATCCCGGACATGGTAGAAAAGATGAAGACGGATGGCTTTGCTTATGAAAGCGAAGGCGCCCTCGTTGTAGATGTAGCAGAGGAGAGCGATAAAAAAGAGCTTCCTCCATGCATCATCGTAAAATCTGACGGGGCAACGCTTTACAGCACGACAGACCTTGCGACTTTGGTAGAGCGTATGGAATTATTCGCGCCGGGTTACGTGATCTATGTTGTTGATAAACGTCAGGGACTTCATTTTGAGCAAGTCTTCCGTACTGCAAGAAAGACAGGCATTGTTCCGGAGGATGAAAAGCTGTTCTTCTTAGGATTTGGAACGATGAATGGTGTTGACGGTAAACCGTATAAAACAAGAGATGGCGGTGTTATGCGTCTTGAAACTTTGATTGCAGAGATCAATGAGGCTGTCCTTGAGAAGATGAAAGAAAACCGCGAGTTTGAAAGTAGTGAAGCAGAAGAGACTGCAAAGATCATCGGTCTTGCCGCTTTGAAATACGGTGATCTTTCCAACCAGGCAACCAAGGATTATATCTTTGATATGGAGCGCTTTACTTCCTTTGAAGGAAATACCGGACCGTACATTTTATATACGATCGTGCGTATCAAATCGATTCTTTCCAAGTATGGAAAAGAGCCGTCCGGAAAAGTCGTATTTACCGGAGAAAAGACAGAAAAGGATCTGATGATGAAGCTTACGATGTTCAGCCAGACGATCGATTCCGCATACGAAGAGTGTGCGCCGCATAAGATCTGTTCTTATATTTACGACCTGGCGAATGCTTTTAACAGCTTCTATCATGAAGTCCGGATCTTAACCCAGGAAGATGAGGGTAAAAAGGATAGCTATTTAAGCCTTCTGCTTCTGACACAGAGAGTATTAGAGCAGTGTATTGATCTGCTTGGATTCTCAGCTCCTGAACGCATGTAAGTTGGCATAACTATTTCGCGAACTACTATTACATTCACAAGAAAGAATATTTATGGATCAGAATCATATCAGAAACTTTTGTATCATCGCGCATATTGACCATGGAAAAAGTACGCTGGCGGACCGGATCATCGAAAAGACCGGTGTCTTAACGAGCCGTGAAATGCAGTCTCAGGTCTTAGACAATATGGACCTTGAGCGCGAACGTGGAATTACGATCAAGTCCCAGACGGTACGTATCATATACAAAGCGAAAAATGGCGAGGAGTATATGCTCAATTTGATCGATACTCCAGGTCATGTAGACTTTAACTATGAAGTCTCCCGTTCCCTTGCAGCATGTGATGGCGCGGTCTTAGTCGTAGATGCAGCTCAGGGAATCGAGGCACAGACTTTAGCAAATGTGTATATGGCGATCGATCATGATCTGGAAGTCATTCCGGTCATCAATAAGATCGATCTTCCAAGCGCGGAACCACAAAGAGTTATTGAAGAAATCGAGGACGTCATTGGCCTTGAGGCACAGGATGCGCCGCTGATCTCTGCGAAAAATGATATCAATATTGAAGAGGTATTAGAGCAGATCGTAGAAAAGATCCCGGCACCGGATGG
>CAMODY010000010.1 GCA_946611595.1 uncultured Clostridia bacterium
TATCGAAGTGGTCATAACGAGCCGCACTCGAAATGCGGTTGTCGGGTAACCGGCACGTGGGTTCGAATCCCACCGTCTCCGTTGGGGTCCCGGAAAACGTTGAAAAATCAACATTTCCGGGATCTTTTTTTTGTAAAAATTGGAAAAAAGTGGTGACAGTGGTGACAGAGGTGGCAGAACCCCGTTTTCAGAGAACTTTACTTTTGTTCATTCGTCTCTGAATTTTAAGTATTGATATTCCCGCTTGCCGCAGACAGGGCAGTCGGGATCTTTTTCTAATGGAAGAAGTTTCACTTCATTGTCCCAGATCTCAACAAACAATACTCCTTTTCGCACGGTATCTGCACCAGTTAAGAGCTTGACTGCTTCTGTGACCTGAAGCGAGGCAATGATCGCAGTCAGAGAATTTAAGACACCAAAAGTCCGGCAGGAGCGGTCCGGAACATCGTTCTCTTTTTTTGTCACGCTGGTAAAACAGCTAAAGCAGGACCCTCCCGGTAGAAAGGCAGCGGTCATTCCTTCGGAGCCGACCGCACCGCCATAGATCCAGGGCTTTTTATGTTCTACGCAATATTCGTTGATCAGATAGCGTGCCTCCATGCTGTCGGTGGCATCAATCACGAGGTCAACATCAGATAAAAGGCGGTCCGCATTTTCCGGAACGAGATGCTCGCCAATATCCTCTACCGTTACGGAAGAATTTGCTGCTCGCAAATGCTTTGCCGCCGCCTGTGCTTTATTAGCCTGTGCTTTTGCATCCTCTTCTGTATAGAGAATCTGGCGATGCAGATTCGTGAGATCAATCTGGTCCCCATCAATGATCCGCACAAAACCAATTCCGGCCCGAACCAGTTCATTCGAACTAACGCAGCCAAGCGCTCCGGCGCCGACAACGGCAACGCGGGAGGAAAGCAGTTTTTTCTGCCCTTCCTCACCTAAATTCCGATAATTGGTCTGTCTTGCATAGCGGTCCATATCAGCTTAGTGTTTCCACTCGTAATCTTCCATGTCATCTAATGCATCCCAGTCGTTGTTGAAGTCTGTCCATGCGATAACCTCGACTTCTTCGGAATCATACTGCTCACCGTCAAAGAAACCGTAGAGTTCTGTGCCTTCGTTGGAACTGATGAAGCCTTCTCCGTCATCATAGTATGCGGAGGTGATGATCACATCGCCTTCTTCATCTGTCGTCTTGATATATTTCCAGCCGTGGAAATCCGGAACAAAGACATCTGCCGGGATCCACTGTTCGGTCTCATATCCGAACACATAAGGCGGCTCCGGGCGGACCTCATCTGCGTATTTCACAGCATCTTCTCTTGTAAGGAAATAAAACGTTCCGATCTCATGCGGCTCGGCATCTTCAGGGCGGGTAAGAAGGAGCTGATCTTCTGTGATCACAACAGAAGCAGCAGTGGACTCTTCTACAGCCCAGCCTGCGTTTTCATCCACCCAGTAGATCGTATCACCGGGATGGACCGGAAGGGTTAAAGTTTTATGGTCAAATGAGTACATAAATGTTCTCCTTTCAAGTATATTTCCAACGGATATCTTACTGCAGAATACAAAACATCGCAAGGCAGGAAAACATGTTATAATAGTACCATCTGATAAAAAGGAGGATTCGGAAATGTCAGAACAGGAATATGTTTTACAGATAATAAGAATTGTTTTTTCTGTAGCGGCGATCATAGGCGTGATCTATGGAATTCTGGCTTATATCTTCCAGGCGATCGGCATGTATTCCATCAGCAAAAGAAGGAAACTCGGAACCAGCGGTTTTGCCTGGGTCCCGATTCTTTCTTTGTTTAAATTCGGTCAGATAGCAGATGATGCCATCCTGCATAAGGGCGGTAAAAAAACCAGATACATTGTTTTGTATCCGGTCTTTTATCTGATTGGTTTTATCCTTATGAATGTAAGTGCTTTGATCGTTCTGGTTCCGAATATGACACCGGGATTGATCTCGGCACTCCAAAAAGGGGATGTCGAGATGCTGGGGCGCGTCCTCGAGCATATTGTTTATTCGCCGGCCTTTGTAGTTGCAGTGATCCTCGGCGTGATCGGCTATGTTCTGGTCATTATCTCAGCTGTTTTTCAGTATATCTGCTTTTATCATATCTATAAGAGCTGCTCTAAAAAGTGGATTGTCTTGTTTGTGCTGACTTTTGTTTTTGCAGTCGTCTATCCGTTCTTCTTGTTTGCGATCAGAAAACAGGATAATCTGGACTGGTATTACAGCGCAGAAACCTGTAGCGGGCAGATGCAGACCGAGTAAAGTGGCAGCATAATCATGCATAAGCCCGGGCGAGGGATCAGTACATGTTCCAGGACCAGATGATATCGTGGCAGACCTCCTCGGCCCATTCTGCATTATCTGCAGATACATCATATTCGATCGCAATGATTGCGGGATCGTTATTGTCGGCAAAGGAACCGTAGATTCCGTAAGCGCGTTTGTTGTTATCCTTATCCCGATAATCCGCACGGAACACATCGTAATCATATCTGCCCTGATCAGTGATCTTTTCGCTGGTCGAGCTTTCAATTTGTCCGTCCGTGATTCCCTCCCAGGAAAAGACTTCCAAAACGCTGTTTGCAAAAATGATCTCGATATAGATATGGTCATTGCCATCCGGGCTTACGATCCGGCAATGCTTGCTTCCGACTTCGATATCACTGACGAGCTCGGAACGGACAGCAAGTTCCCCGAGATACATTTCGCTAAGATCAGCAATTTCATATTCCGGAATATTCGGCGCACCATGAATCTGGAAACTGTCTAAGAACGCTTCAAAATCAGCAGCATTTTTTTCTGCCTTCTTTTCACTGATATCATTTTTCATATAATAGCAGACCACATAGCATCCAAGGTTTTCGCTGTCATAAATATATAGCTCTCCCATGGCAGGTGAGCCGTCTTCACATAGGGCAGAGATAGAGTAGCTGTGATAGTCGTCGTCACCAAAGGATTCGATGTCCAGGATCTCGTCTTCAACGTCTGTTATTCCTAAGGCATCCTTGAGCTTGAGCCCCATCCGATCTGCATATTCATAACGCAGGAGGTCATACCAGTCATAGACCAGGGCATCTCCCGGAGGCGCAGATTCGACATAGTCGACAAACAGTGCCGCATCTTTTTTCTTCGCTACGAGTCCATTGTCGTAGTCTGTGACTTTATAACCTGCAGGAACTGTGATCGAGTAGTTTCCGATCTCGTTTTCATAATTCTTTTTTCTGGTATTAAAAACAAATAGGAAGAGCACTGCAAGGATAGCCGCAACAACCACGGCGGCAACGATCCCGATGATCAGCCCTTTCTTCTTTTTCTTTGAGCTGGCTATAGGCGCATCCGCTGCTTTTTCCTGTGCAGCAGCTTCTTCTGCTTTTGCCGGAGCCACTTCTTCAGGGGCACCTAACATCTGAGGTTTCGGGCTTCCGCATTTAATGCAGAACTGTCCGTCATTTTCCTGTCCGCAACTTGTACAGAACCATTTCTCGTTCATTTGAATTCTCCTTAAACTTGATTCTGAGAATACGTTAACAAAAAGTGCGCTGCTTTCTTTTCTGTATTGTACAATAGACGCCGCTCCATTAGCAATCCTAAGCTAAGAGGAAACTTTTGTGGAAGCAGTAAATCAGTTGTTTTATAATATAAACAGTACAGACTCCATCGAATAGACAGCAGTTAACAATAGGCCAGCATATTAGGAGGAAGAAGCAATGAATAAGAATACAAAAACGGTTTTGTGTTTTCTTTTGGTTCTGATCCTAGCATTTATGACGACGGGCTGTACACAGTATGCGCAGTATACTCTGCGGCCCGGCAACTATGCAGGTCAGCCATCAGATGTAAAACAGCTCACAATCGATGATATTCAGAAGATGAATAACGGAGATGCCTATATTGTATATAGTGATCCGGATGAAGACGGAAACCGTTATGTCACCTTTATTAACGGAAAATATTATGAGGAAAAAGTTGAGGATCAGGAAGATGCTGTAAAAGCACTTCAGGGTATCGCACTTTTGATCGGTTTTGGAAAAGGAAGTGAATTCTTCGCGAATTTCGGCGAGCGGGATCCGAATGGTTATACCTATTGGGTCTTGCAGCAGAAATATGGTCCTTCAACAGTTCAGTATGCAACAATCAGGGTAGTAGTGGATCCGGACGGCTACGTATGCGGGCTGTCCTCTTCAGTGGTTCCAAATCTTGGAATTGCGAACAGCTCTGATGGCGTTGGAGTGGATGCCGCCATGGAGCAGGTAAAGGCTTATATGGATCAGGAATACCCGGATACTACTTATCACATCTATGAGGAGAACACTCAGGATGTAGTTGCGGAGTATGCGTTTGACGGGTGCTTTTATCATTCTTACGCAATTTACACCAGCAATCCGGATGTCGAAACAGGAACCACCTTCGACCTGCCATATCTTGAGCATATTATCACTTATGAGGGAGAGCACATGTTCTGCAACCCGACGAGCACGATGGCGCCCGGGGAAACAGCAGATGCATATAACACAGCGGTCTATTTTGAAAATCTGGAGCCGGCAGTCTGGGAAGGCGATGTAACGCTTCATGACGGAACTAAACGGCATATCAAAGTTCCTGTGGCAAAGAGCACAGTGGATGACTCCTATTATCTTGCAGACGTGGAACGTAAGATCATCGTGGCGGATTACACATCGTTTATGACTGACTACAGTCTGGAGTTTATTTCATCAACTTCGAACAGCGGCTGGAAAGATTATATGCTGATGGCACTTTATAACTATGGAAGAGTTTACGATTTTTATAAAGAACTCGGACTTTCCGGCGCAGATACTTTTGGAACGCCGATGCTGATTCTGACAGACTGGGAGGAAAATGGACATCCGGTAAACAATGCTTGCTGCTACGGAAATATTAAGGGCTGGATGGCGTTCGGAGCTTCCAATGATTATTTCTTCGAGGAAAGCCTGGACGTTCTGGCACATGAATTCACGCATGGGATCTCCGGAACGGAAATGCTTGGCAACTTGTACAGCAATGAGTCAGGAGCGATCAATGAATCCCTCAGTGATATCATGGGAGAAATTTGCGAACATATGGTTCTGAAAGAGGATGGAACGCCGGAAACAACAGATGAGCTTTGGTATCATGGACAGAACAAACCGGAACCGGCAAGATGCATGTCGAATCCGAACTTATTTGAGCAGCCTGGAAGTGTGGGAGATATTTTCTATATCGTTCCTTCACAGAATGCGGACGGAAACAACGACGGAGGAGGAAACCACTTTAACAGCAGCCTCTTAAATTATGTTGCATGGACACTTTACGATCAGGGAATGCCATTAGAGGATGAGCGGCAGCTTTGGTATACGACAATCTGTCTCATGACACCGAGAAGCGATTATGATGATGTCCTTGGTGCGCTTTTGATGAGTGTGGAGATCAACGGGCTGGATTCAAAATGGGCAGATTTGATTCAGTCGACTTATGAAGAACTGGGGCTTGTCGGAGATCGGCTGGAAAATGCTTATGCAAAAAAGAGAGACGATTGTGGACGGATCGAGATCAACGTGGATCTGATCAACGATGATGTAAAAGTCAGCGTGATCTATCCGTATTTATATGATGAAAAAACAGGCAAAGATACACAGACCTTCTATTGGATGGTTCCGGATGATAACGGAAGAATCTATACGCTGCTTCCGGAAGGCTCCTATTTATTAGAACTGCTGGTAACGAATCCAGCCGGAACACAAGGCCAGTTCTACTATCTGCAGCAGGACGGAAGTTGGGGAACGGGAACGGAGTCGCTTGGTTTTGTTCGGGTAAAGGCAGGCGAGACCACCACGGTCACGGAAATCAATTAGGAGGTGATAGCGATGGGTGAAAAATGGATCTGTTCTTGTGGGCAGGAAAATGATGATAATTTCTGTATAATGTGTGGAGCGCCAAGGCCTGCTGTTACTTTGAAATCTCAGGCGTCGCCTCCTGTGGAAAATACCTGGGTCTGTGTTTGTGGCGCGGTAAACAGCGGAAGTTTCTGTAATCAGTGTGGAACTCCAAGATCGACCGCCTCGGCAGAACCTCAGACAGCTGCACCGATACTTCAGATACAGAAAAAGAAACCAAGGAAGAAGATGTTTATCATTATCGGAGCATCGGCGGCAGCACTTGTAGTCGCAGCGGCGCTTTTGTTATATTTCTTTGTGTTTTCTAAATCTTATGTGGTCAATAAGTACACTGCAGATGGAACACCAGAGATCATGGAAGGGTATGCGCTGCTGACGGACAGCGAGAGAGATATTTCGGTTCTTTATCCGGAGTATCTGGAAGCATCCGTACAGGATAACGGATCATATATCTATGGAAACGGCACTAATGCAGGCTGCTTTATCAGAATCACGAGAGCGCAGGGAAAAGAGTCGCCGGAACACTATTTTAAAAAGTTTAAGGCTATGCTGGAAGAGGACTATTCGGATATTACTTTTTCCAGCATAAATGAAGTGCATGTGGAGGATAAAACGCTTTACATGATCATGGCTGATATTCCGGACCTAGGCTTTACCCAGCAATATTTAGAACTGTATCCGGACTATTATGTCAGCTACACAAGTGTTGGTTATGAAAACGAAGATGGTGTTAATACAGAACTGTATTATGCGATCAGTACCTTGAAGCCGGATGAACTGGCTTATGCTCCCTGACGAAAAACTTGATGCTAAAAGAATATAACTTAAAAAAACTAGTGGAACCTTTGATGAAGTGGTATATGAAAAATGCAAGGGATCTTCCCTGGAGAGAAGATCCCTCGCCTTATCATGTCTGGATCTCGGAAATCATGCTGCAACAGACCAGAGTTGAAGCAGTAAAGCGCTATTATCAGAGATTTCTTGAAACGCTTCCGGATGTGAAAGCCCTTGCAGAATGTCCGGAGGATGTTTATTTAAAACTCTGGGAGGGACTTGGTTATTACAGCAGAGTACGGAACCTGCATGCAGCCGCTGTACAGATCATGGAAGAGTATGACGGGGTGATTCCAGATGAATATGAGACCTTATTGAAACTCAAAGGAATCGGATCTTATACCGCAGGGGCAATCGCCTCTCTGGCATACGGAAAGCCGGTACCGGCGGTAGATGGAAATGTATTCCGCGTCCTGACCCGCGTAAGCGGAGATGAGACCGATATCACAAAGCCGAGTTTTCGGACTGAGGTAGAGCGCCTGCTTCGAAATCTTCTGGAGGAGGGCGTTCCGGAAGGAGTTTCTCCAAGAGTCTTTAATCAGGGACTGATGGAACTAGGCGCGCTTGTCTGTGTGCCGAATGGAGAACCGCACTGCAGTGAGTGTCCATGGAAGGAGCTGTGTGTGGCGAGAAAAGAAGGGCTGATTGATAAACTTCCCGTTAAGAAAAAGGCGAAGGCGAGACGGATCGAAGAGCGGACCGTTCTCCTCATCCGGGACGGGGATAAAGTTGCGATCCATAAGCGCCCGGCAAAAGGACTTCTTGCAGGGCTCTACGAATTTCCGAATCACTTGGGGCATTTCAGTGAAAAGGAAACCCTGGATTATGTAAGAGGCATGGGGTATTCTCCGCTCAGGATCAAACGGCTCGCTGACTCCGTGCATATCTTCTCCCATGTGGAGTGGCATATGATCGCCTATTATCTTTTGGTAGAAGAGGAAGCTTTTGCGAGCAAGGAGCAAAAAGAAAAGGCAAAAAAAGAAAATCTGATTTTTGTCGATGAGAAAGAACAGAAAGAAAAGTATGCAGTGCCATCTGCATTTCATGCTTATAAGTTTTAGAAAGTGAACGTATGAAAAGAAGAAGGTCACACTCAGCAGCAAAAAGTTTGGTGCTGACAATTATATTATTGATCCTGATCGTTGTCGTAGTTCTATTGACACTGGCGGGTGCGAAAAAGAGAAGAGCTGAGCAGGAGACGAGCGAAGCTTCGTCAGAAATTCAGCCTGAAGAAACATCATCAGAGCCTGAAATGGAAGAAGGGGAAATTGATTTCCTGGATGCGCATGGCCAGATATATAAGATGTTCATCGATCCGGAGGTTTCGCCCCATCCTTATGATGTTTCTCTATTTACAAATGATGGCACGATCTGCAGCTATGAAGACGATGCTTATACCAGCCGCAGAGGCATTGATGTTTCCGCCTTCCAGGGAGACATTGATTGGCAGGCGGTTAAAGCTTCCGGCATTGAATTTGTTTTCCTGCGCTTAGGATACCGCGGATATGGTCCTGAAGGAACTCTGCATGAGGATGAAAAATTTAAGGAATATATCGTTGGTGCGCAGACGGCGGGGCTGGATGTCGGAGTATATTTTTTCTCACAGGCAGTCAGCGAGCAGGAAGCTGTCGAAGAAGCGGAATTCTGCATCGATGTGCTTTATCCATATGCACTCCAGCTGCCGGTGGTTTTTGATGCTGAAAATATCGAACATGATGATGCCAGAACAGATAAGACAGGCGGAGATCAGTTTACAAAAAATGCAGTTGCCTTTTGCGACCGCATCCTGCAGGAAGGTTATTACCAGACCGCGATTTATAGCAATCTGAAGTGGGAAGCGTTTATGTATAATCTGGAAGCCCTCGCCGCTTATCCGATCTGGTACGCAGACTATGAAAAGCAGCCGCAGACGCCATACCGTTTTACCTGGTGGCAGTATTCGGAAAAGGGATCAGTTCCGGGAATTGACGGTAAGGTGGATCTGGATATTGAGTTGATTGCGAAATAAGCTTTTACAAATTTGCAAAAGAGTCTTGACAATATGTAAATTCCCTATGGAAATTTCCTAAAAAGTGTTGTTTAATATAATTAATAAATATCACTGATGTAAAGCGTTAATAGGAGAGTTGACTGAAGGGGGAAAAATGGCAAAGGAGTTGAAACGAGCAGGAAACGCCCGCAAAGAAGAAATCATCAAAGTTTGTGAAAAGCTTTATAAGAAAACCAGCTTTAAAGACATAACAGTTAGAGACATCGGAAAAGAAACATCAGTTGGAAGAACATCTTTCTACACCTATTTCCAGACCAAGGACGAGATTTTCCTTACAATCCTGGCAAGAGAGTATAACGCATGGGCAGAGGAACTGACCAATCTGACGAAACTTGGTAAGTCGATCAAGAAAGATGATCTGGCACAAGCGCTTGCAGATACACTTGAAGGACGCATGCTCTTTCTCAAGATCTTAAGCGAGAATCCGTTTGACATGGAAGTAAATTGCAGAAAAGATTGTTTGACGGAGTACAAAGCTGCATACAGCAATGCAGTTGCGGCTTTGGCGGAAGTACTCAACCGGTTCTGCCCAAAGATGAGTGCTGCGGACAAGCAGGAATTTGTTTATACTTTCCTTCCGTTCCTTCATGGAATTTATCCGTACACTGCACAGGCAGACAAACAGAAAGCAGCAATGAAGGCAGCAGATATCACATATTCCAAACAGTCTGCAGTGGACCTTGCATACGCATTCCTTTGTGTATTGTTGATCTGATCGAGTTTAGTGAAGAAACTTAAGCGGCACCAATTTGGTGCCGCTTTTTAGTTGTCTGCAAAACAAAACCGGAGGTGCTTTATAGCGCCTCCGGTTTTTAAAGGTTAAGTATAAAGATTATTTAGATCTTTCTTTCAGCCAATCGATGATGTTCGGGATGATCTCTTTTCTGGATCTGGAAGATGTGAACATTCCGATGTGTCCTGTCGGGAAGTGCAGGAATGTCTTATCTTTGCTTCCAAGAGCATCCATGAACGGCTCACAGTTTGCAAGCGGTACAAGGTGATCCTTGTCAGCGCATGCGCAAAGTACAGGAACTTTGATATCTTTCAGGTTTACAGTTTCGCCGCCAAGTTCAAGCTCGCCCTTGATCAGCTTGTTGTCCTGATACATATCATGGATGAACTGGGACAGAGTAGCACCAACCTGTGCCGGGCTGTCGAAGGTCCATTTTTCCATACGGATGAAGTTTGTCAGATAATCTTTATCTGCCCACTTATCTGTCATGCCGATGTACTTGTCTAATGTCAGTGTCAGCGGCTTCAGGATCAGGTAAGCAACGTTCATAACGTCTCCAGGAACAACGCCGTTATAAGCTTCGATCAGAGAATCGATGTTCATGTGGCGGCTCCAACGGAAGAGCATACCATCATCCGGTGAGAAGTCGATCGGAACTACTAAAGTTACGAGGTTTTTGATCTTCTCCTGATGAAGTGCTGTGTAGATGGTTGAGAATGTACCACCCTGGCAAACACCTAAGATGTTGATCTTGTCTTTCTTTGTCTCTTTGCGGATGTAGTCTACGCATTCATCCATGTACCAGTTGATATGATCATCAAGTGTCAGATACATATCTTCTGCTGTCGGATAACCCCAGTCGATGATATAAACATCAAGACCTGCATCAAGGAAGCTCTTGATAACGCTGCGGTCCGGCTGAAGGTCCATCATGTACTGACGGTTAACCAGAGCATAAGTGATCATTAACGGAGTCTTAACCTGTCTGCGAGCCGGTACTGTCGGTGCATAGTGGAAAAGTCTCATTTTACCGATGCGGAGAACTTCTTCTTTTTCAAGCTGATCGCTTGCTACGTCTTCCGGTTTGATGCTGAGAAGAGTATTCATACCGTCAACGATGTTCTTCTGCATTTCTTTCATCTGCTCAACATATTTTGCAGGATCAAACTGCTCTGTGAGTGCGATGGCATTGTCCATCCAGTTTTTCTGGAATTCCTGATACTGCTCCAGGCTTTTTTCAAAAATATTCTCACTCATGATTACTTATCCCCCTTCTTATTTTCTTTTTCTGCTAACGCTCTCTTTAAATCGCGAACATCTTTACGCAGATCATAAACAGTCTTGTACAGGCTCTTCATATCTGTGTTGGTCGGGATAGGTAAGAATGCAAGCATACGCTCGTATACTTTGTTCTGAGCGATCATGAACTGTGCGTATCTGTCAGAGAAATCATCAAATACGATTGCGAACTCATCAGTTGCAAGAAGCTTCTCATAAGCTGCCTCTGTTACAGAGTACCATACAGTATAGAAATCACGGAATGTTGTGATGGATTTGCCTTCTGCAAGATCAGCCTGAACTTTTTCAGCAATCTGCTGGAAGCTTTCCTGAGCCGTCTTTGTGATAACAGCCATAAGCTCGCCCATGGAAATCATTGCTTTGTTCCACTGATTCATTGCTTTCATGTAATCTTCATTTGCTTCACGGTTTAAGCCCATGCCCATAACAGTGAAGTATTTCTCGATCTCTTCTGCATATTTTGCCTGATAATCTTTGAAGAAGTCGATGTAAGCATCCGGATCGCCTTCAGCAAGACGTTTCATGATGTCAGCATCAATCTCCATCCAAGGAGATACGAACTGTTTGTAATATTCAACCATCATGTTCATGAAGTCTTTCGGGTTCATAATGAATGCCTGAACATTCTCAGGGAATAAGCTCTTGATCACGTTTCCGATGATGTCCATGTATTTGTCCTGGAAATCCTGAACCATTGCGTTCGGATCGCCAAAGCTCTTCCACATATCGAATACTTTTGTGAAGCCTTCAAATCCCGGAACCTTTAAGAAAGGTGCGAAGTCTTTGAATGCATCAGCATTCGGCATCATCTTAGCGAAGTTATCCCAATATGCATTCATGCCAGGAAGCATGTTTGCAAAGTTTTTCCAATAGTCCTGCATATTCGGCATCATGTTCTGGAAGGATTTCCAGTACTCGCCCATGTCAGGCATATTGTCTGCGAACTGTTTCCAGTAATCCATCATTGGATTAGCATCGGCAAATTTTTTCCATGTGTCTGCAAATGCTGCCGGATCTGCGAAGTTTTTCCATGCGTCCATGCCCGGCATTTTGTCAGCCATGTCTTTCCAATAATCCATCATCGGATTGGAAGGCATCTGAGGCATAGCAGCTGCCATGTTTTTCCAATAGTTTTCTACGTTCGGGACCATAGATTCCATAGCCTTTGTATAAGCCTCTGCGCCAGGAATGTTTTTGGTCATTGCCTTGTAAGCATCGCTGTCCAGCATTTTGTCCATGTTGTCATTCCACAGTTTGAAAAACTGCTCCTGATAATCCATAAAAGGATTGCTACTCATAATACTTTTTCCTCCTACTACTAAATACTACCAAAAATATAATTACCTACGGTTACTAACAAATTGATTTGATCATGCCTTTGGCGGCATTACTGTTGCGGTACCTTTGATAACAACATCACCATTCTGGTTTGTTACTGTTGTATCAAGGATCAGACGGTTCTTCTCTTCGATCTTCTCAGTTACTGTAGCAGTAGCTGTAACTGTGTCGCCAATGCAAACCGGTTTCGTGAATTTCAGTTCCTGTCCCATGTAGATGGTTCCAGGTCCCGGAAGGTACATACCAAGAACTGCGGAAATGAATCCTGCAGAAAGCATACCGTGTGCAATACGTTTTCCGAACATGCCTTCTTTTGCAGCTACTTCGTTGATATGTGCCGGGTTTAAATCACCGCTGATGCCTGCATACATAACAACATCAGTCTCTGTTACAGTTTTTGTGAAAGATGCGGAATCCCCAACCTGAATTGTGTCAATAGTTCTCATATACTTAACCTCCTCTAAAAGACTAAATTTCTTTTTTATTAAAGAAAAAAGAAACTATAAAATACCCAAGTAGAAAACTACTCTAATGTAAATATATACCTTTTAATTTGAAAATCAATCGATTGTTTTAGGACAAATTGTTTAAAAAACAAATATTATTGTCAAAAATGTTGATTATGGTGACACCGTGTCTGCATTCTTGGCATATTCGGGCTGTTTTAGCTAAGAAAAAGTGATGAATTATGTCGCGAGAATGTGTAAAAAAATGAAAAAACGCTTGCATAAATATCCTTCGCAATTAAAATATTAAAAGATTGTCTGAGATAGTTAGGGGAAATTCTGTGGATTATATTCAGAACGTTATAGAAACAGAACGGATCAAAACCGCATACTATAGAGCGGGAGAGGGAAATAAACAGAAACTTCTTGTGTTGCATGGAAATATTTCCTCTTCTGTTTTTTTTATGCCGCTGGTTCCGTATCTGGAAAAGAAATATGACATCGTTGTTCCGGACCTCAGGTGCTTTGGAAACAGCGAGGCAAAGCCGATCGATGCAAGAAGAGGATACCGCGATTGGAGTGATGATATTTACGCACTCTGCAAAGCGCTCGGCTGGAAGAAGTTCAATCTTCTTGGCTGGTCGATGGGCGGCGATATCGCCATGCAGTTTGTAGTTGACCATGGTGATATGGTAAAGAAACTGGTACTTGTTGCGCCGGGCTCTCCGTATGGATTTGGCGGAACGAAAGATGAAAAGGGAACGCCGCATTATCCGATTGGTTTAGGATCCGGCGGTGGTACTGCTAATCCGATGCTGACCGTTGCAGGACAGATGAAAAATGATTTTATCGTGAAAGATGTCCTGAACAAATATCTGTTCAAAGCTCCGTTCCGTATGAGTAAGGAATGGGAGGAACGTTTTATCGACGCGGCCTCTAGCATGAAGCTCGGAGCTGAGTATTATCCGGGCGGATTTCAAATGAGCTGGAAGTGGCCATATGTGGTTGCAGGAGATACAGGCATCTTAAATACGATGAGTCCGAAGTATGGAAACTTAAATGCATTTTTGGATGTCGATCCGAAACCTCCGGTCCTTTGGATCAGAGGCGACGATGATCAGATCGTAAGTGACCATTCCATGATGGAACTTGGAAACTTAGGCCGCATTGGTATGGTTCCCGGCTGGCCGGGAGAGCGCATTTATCCGCCGCAGCCAATGGTAAAACAGACGCGCTATTTCCTGGAGCAGTATAAGGAAAAAGGCGGCGTGTATATCGAACTGGAAATTCCGGGCGGACATGTCTGCATCCTGGAATCTCCGATTCATTTCATCAGCGCACTGGATGCGTTTGTTTCAAAATAATAATAATCTTTTCTTCAGGCTGCTTCATTATATCTTGAGGCAGCGTTCGCTTATTCTGGTAGGACGGGATAGATCAAACTACATGAGGGAGAAGACTGACAAGTTATGGATCAGGCCGAGAAATTTGGACAGATCATCGTTGATACTGCCCGAAAAAATCCGAAGAAAGCGCGCAAACTGTTGTCAATGGGATGCACCATCAATGAACTTATGTCGCTGATGCCGACCTCTAAAGTTTCTCCGTGCCATCGCTATGGATCCCGAATCGTTTCACATTCATTAAAACAGGCGATCATCCATCCGGATAAATCTGCGATGGTCAGTATCTTTATACCCTGTGAGCCGCTGGCTGCAGCAGGGATCACACCGCTTTCCGTAGAAGCCTTTTCGGGTTTTTCAAGCGGTATTCATGCAGAGCAGTATTTCCTTAATAAAACAAAAGAAGATGGTGAACCGGAAACGCTTTGCTCTTTTCACAGAGTGTTTCACGGAGCTATGAGTGCGGAAGTTTTACCTCCGCCTAAAATGCTGCTTTATACCAATCTTGCCTGTGATGCAAATATGATCAGCTTTCCGTATGTGATTGAAAAGTATAAGATCCCAAGTTTTTTTATAGAGGTACCGTATGAAAGGAATCATGAAGCTGTTCGCTATGTTGCGGAACAGTTAAAAGAAATGGTTGCCTTTATCTCGGATATTACCGGGGCGAAGATCAGTGAGGATGAGCTTCGTGAATCTGTGGAACGGGGAAAACGTACAAGCCGCTACTATTTAGAGCGTCTTAAATATGTCGGGGAACATGCATTAAAAGGTCCTGTAGAAAGTGAACTCTATGCGGTCTATTCCGGTCACATTATGATGGGCACAAAAGAGGCGGAAATCTATAATCGGAAAACACTTAACGATATCAAGAAGGCAGCAAACAACGATGCGGTCCGTCTGTTGTGGCTTCATATGATCCCGTTTTTGCAGCCATCGATCTGTCAGAATCTTGGCTATTCGACTAAAGCGCGCATTACCGCCGTTGATCTTGTTTATGACAGTATGTTCGATCTGGACTTAGCTGATCCATATGAGGCAATGGCATACCGCATGGTTTATTCTGTTTATAACGGAAACATCGACTGGCGGATCGAGCGGGCGATCGAGCTCGCAAAACAGACGAATACCGAAGGTATTGTGGTGTTTGCGCATTGGGGCTGCAAGTCTACTTTCGGTGCTTCAGGGCTTTATACGAAACGCTTTGAAGAGGCCGGCTTTCCGACCTTGATCTTAAACGGAGACGGAGGAGACCCGTCTAACTGCGCAGATGGCCAGATGGCCACACGAATGGGAGCATTTATTGAGATGCTGGAAGAGCAGAGACACTAAGCACTTTTAATGACGGAATTTGAGAAGAGAAAACAGTTAAAATAGAAAGATAGAGAATGGAAAAAAACAAGGTTCAATATGTTTGTAAATATACGCCGCTTGAGATTTTGGCAGGATTCGGCTGCGAGTTCGACCTGATCGACAAATTAGCGGACGACTATGATATTGCAGGGCAATTAAGTCATGACAATCTTTGCGGCTTTGGAAAGAGCATGCTGCAGACAGTCCTTCAGGAAAAGCCGGAGGAGCTGGTTCTGGTAAACTGCTGTGATACGATGCGAAGGACTTACGAGGTCATTCGTGAGGAGGGCATCTGCAAGTTTCTTTTCCTGATGGATCTGCCGCACAGACAGAGCTGCTGCGCTGCTGAGAAACTAGCGAAAGAATTTAAGAGACTTAAGGATGAGTATGAGGCTTATTCCGGAAAAAGATTCGATAAGAATAAATTTCTCGATGCCGTTTGTAACGATCCGAAACCGGAAAAAGAAGGGGCATATATTGGAATCCTGGGTGTGCGCTGCGGACAGGAGCTAGAAGATGAGATCAGAGAACTGGTTCCGGGGAATATAAGAAATCTTACCTGTGCAAGGAATCGCAAGGTTTATCTTAGCCGCAGGGGCCTCGAGAATTTAGATGAGTATGCGTTAGTGGAAGCCTATGCCAGAGCTGTTTTGGAACAGTTCCCTTGCGGCCGTATGGGCCTTTTGGAAAAAAGAAGAGAACTCTTTTCGGATCCGAACTTGAAAGGCATCATCTATCATACGATTAAGTTCTGTGATTACTATGAGATGGAGTATCTGAAAATCAAAGCGGAAGCAGACTTTCCGGTTGTAAAGCTGGAGACGGATTATACCAAACAGAGTGAGGGGCAGCTTAAGACCAGGATCGAGGCATTTGCAGAAACACTTACAGGAGTGGGTGCGGATGGAATGGCAGGTGCTAGTGCACCAACAGAAAAGATAAAAGCCCACAAAGCAGCAGGAGGTCATATGTTTGTTGCAGGAATTGATAGCGGATCAACTAGTACAGATGTAGTAATACTGGATGAAAATAAAAAGATTGAAGCATCGGTCATTATCCCGACCGGAGGCGGAGCAAACATCAGTGCAGAAGAAGCGCTGCATCAGGCGCTTGAGAAGGCGGGGCTGAAAGCGGAGGATCTTTCCAATATCGTAAAGACCGGCTACGGCCGCGATTATATTGAGGCCGGAAGCAATTCCGTAACAGAGATTACTTGTCATGCAAAGGGCGCACATTTCCTTTGCCCGTCAGCACGCACTGTAATTGATATCGGAGGCCAGGACAGCAAGGCAATCAAGATTGATGAAAACGGTGCTGTTTTAAATTTTGTCATGAATGATAAATGTGCAGCGGGAACCGGAAGATTTCTTGAAATGATGGCAAGGGCACTTGGATTTACCTTGGATGAAATGAGTACAGCAGATGAGAACTGGAAAGAAGATATCCGCATCTCCAGTATGTGCACAGTCTTTGCGGAGTCCGAGGTTGTTTCTCTGGTCGCGCAGAATAAAGATGTTGCAGATATTGTGCATGGTCTAAATCATTCTGTTGCTTCTAAAGTTGCATCACTGGCAAAACGAGTGTCGCCGGAAGAGGGTTATATCATGACTGGCGGTGTTGCAAATAATCAGGGCGTTGTAAAAGCACTTGAAGAGACGATTGGAACAAAACTCTTTATCTGTGATGAGGCACAGCTTTGCGGAGCATTGGGTGCGGCCCTTTTTGCACTAGAACAGATTGCGTAAAAAGTGCTTACATAGTCGTTTCAGCTATGCTATAATGCTAACAAATTAAAAAAAGAAAAATATTATCAATGAGTAGCGAAGAGCGTAAGTCCGATTGAATGATCGGTCTTGCGCTTTCTTTTTTTAGGAGGAACGATGGAAACAAATAAAATGGCAATAACTCCCATGAAATCACTCTTTTGGAAGATGGGACTTCCGATGATCGTATCGATGGTTCTTCAGGCGCTGTACAATGTTGTGGACAGTATCTTTGTTACAAATATGGGAACGGAAGGCGCCGTTGCGAACCAGGCACTGACGATAGCATTTCCTGTTCAGATCCTGATCATCGCACTTGGCGTTGGAACAGGTGTTGGCTTGAATGCGCTTTTATCGAGGAGCCTTGGAGAGCAGAATCAGGAAAAGGTGAACAGCGTTGCAGGTAATGGTGTTTTCCTGATGCTCTGCATTTATTTTGTTTTTCTGATTTTTGGAATCTTTGGATCGAATTGGTTCATCGGCCTATTTTCTGGTGGTAATGAGCAGGTTCACGCTATGGGAACATCGTATCTTCAGATCTGCTGTATCTTGTCGCTCGGCGGAATTGGATTTACTGTTTATGAGCGTTTCCTTCAGTCGACCGGCAAGACCATGCTTTCTACGATCTCTCAGATTGCAGGTGCTTTGACCAATATTGTTCTGGACTGGGTATTTATTTATCCTTTGAAAATGGGAGTTGCCGGAGCTGCATGGGCAACGGTTATCGGGCAGTTTGTTTCCATGGGGCTGGCGATGATCTTCCATTATGGAAGGAATAAAGAAATTAACGGAAATCTAAAATATATCAAGCCGTCGTGGAATCTGATCAGGGCAATTTACAGGATCGGTATTTCGGCAGCGATCATGCAGGCTTTGCTTACAGTTATGATGGCTGGAATGAATGCAATCTTAGGTGCGGCAAAGGCAGACCCGACTGTACTTGTCGGCTCCTTTGGTATCTATTATAAAATTCAGCAGATTGCCTTGTTCTCCTCCTTCGGGCTTTCGAATACGATCATCTCTATTTTATCTTTTAATTACGGAATGCAAGACCGAAAGAGAATTGATGAGGCGATCAAATATGGCATTGTTGATACATTGATCGTGACAGCGGCTCTGACCGTTCTGTTCGAGCTTCTGGCTGGTCCGCTTTCAAGTTTATTCGGATTAACCGGGGATGCGACAAAAGAAATCATTGTTACTTGTGAACGCGCGCTCCGCATTGCAAGCATCGGCTATATCTTTATGGGCTTTTCTGTGGCAGTACAGGGAATCCTGCAGTCGATCCGCTATGCGTTCCGTCCGCTTTTGATTGCACTGTTCCGGCTCGTAATCTTTGTCTTTCCGGTCGCGTTTTTCTTTACCCGTTTTGATAATGTGACAGAGATCGTCTGGTGGACCTTCCCCATTGCAGAAGTCCTGACCGCGATCATTTCTGTCTTTATATTGAAGAATTCGTATGAGAATAAGATCAAAAGTATAGAGCCTCGTCAAGACGAAGAGGTAAACGAAAACCATCTACAGGATATTTCCAGTGAGAAAATTCTTTTGGAAGAGTAGAGCTAAAGAAACAATTGAAAAAGGCGTTGTTGAATTACAAATTCGATGACGCTTTTTTTGATGTGAGTATATTGTAAATCAGGATGGCTGCGACTACGATGAGGGAGAACAGCTAAACATATTTGGTGACCTTATGGAGGCTGGGTGTATGCGGCTAAATCCGTTTGGTGACCCTGTGGAGGCTGGGTGTATGCGGCTAAATCTGTTTGGTGACCCTGGCGAGACTGAATGGATGCGGCTAAATCCATTTCATGCCCCCTATAGAACACATAAACAGGGTCATGAGAAGGATCCAGCTGCTGAGAGCAATGATAAACAGGGTCATGAGAAGGATCCAGCTGCTGAATGTGATGACAGGTGAGGTCGTGAGACTGATTTAGCCGCAACAAGCAAGATCGAGAGGGGTCGTGAGACAGATTAAGAAAACATTTGGAACCAATCTAAAGAATTGGTTGTCAGAAACAGTTCCTTAAGCAGTTCTCTTCTGACTTTGTAACTAGCTTCATAATCTCTTCTGCTTATTCTTTTGTTTAACGAACTAGATATCACGGAAAACAACCTTTCCATTGAATTGTAATTGCGGAAATCGTCGCGGGTTACTGTGATTACTGAGTAATCAGACAGAATCAGAGCCGTCGTTCGTTTCTTGTCAAAATAGAAGCGCCTTTTATTAAAATGCGCAAGGTCGCTGTCATACTCGACAATCAATCGTTTGGAGGGCCATACAATATCGCAGCATAAATGATCCAAGCCGATTACTTCGATGCCGGCAGGGGATAACTGAACGTTGTAATTTAGTTCTGGTTTTTCGAATCCATATCCTCCATAAAGATAGCGAAGCACACAAGCAGCAACAAGCTTACTTTCCATTGGTGAGTTAGAATTGTCTATTGCATAGCGAGCCGCAATCCGGGCCTTTGTAATGCCATCGATTCGACGGGTTTTGTTAAGATAGTTTTTTATCTCCGTAGAAGTTGTTACAGGCCTGCGACTGATCTGCTTATATTCCGCTCTTTCATCATGGGCATATATTCCGCAAAGATCGCAGGCAAGAACAGTAAGCTCTGGGATAGAAAGATAATTCGCTGATAGAAGAAAGCATAATTCAGGGCTGATAATAAAAGTTGATCCGGTCAATTGTACAAAACTTCCCTCTGGAAGATTTTGCGGCATAACGTGACAAATGAATTGCGGCCCGTGATGACGCAACGAGTCTTTCGACACCATAATATGTAGCGGCGCTTGAAGGCTATATTCTTGATCAAAAGCCAGCAAACTATTTCTGTGAAAAACTGTTTTGGACAACTCTCCAGGGAGTTTTTCGAGATATTGTAATGATTTATTGTTGTCATATGTTAGCCAAAAAAATAGGGCTGTTGGAAAAGTAATTGGAGTAAACATAGAAAAATTCCTTTCTAAATGAAATAGAGAAACATACTAACAATCATAAAGAAGGGAATCGAAGAATTGTGGTTGAAAGTATCGTAACATAGCAATTTGTATTCAGCAAACGTATACATAGAATTTTTAAATTATCTATATAACTCTGATTTATCCGTAGAATGGATAGTCGCGACCAAATTCATTTGGTGACCCTGGCGAGACTGAATGGATGTGGCTAAATCCGTTTGGTGACCTTGTGGAGGTTGGGCGTATGCGGCTAAATCCGTTTCATGACCCCTATAGAACACATAAACAGGGTCATGAGAAGGATCTAGCTGCTGAGAGCGATGATAAGCAGGGTCATGAGAAGGATCTAGCTGCTGAGAGCGATGATAAGCAGGGTCATGAGAAGAATCCAGCTGTAGAGCGCGATGAATGTGAGGTCTAAGATGCGAAGAGAGTTATATAAGTCGGATATTAGGATACTGCACTGGACTTGCGGGAAGTGAGGATATTGTAGATCAGGATTGCGGCGACTACGATGACGGCGCCGATGAGGGAAAGCGGTGTCAGCATCTCGCCCCAAAAGACTGCAACTAGAACAGAACTTAAGATCGGTTCCACGCCGTTGATAATAGAGGCTGTGACCGGGGATGTATGACTGGTTGCCAGATTAAAAAAGATATAAGCTAAGCCGACCTGGAAGATTCCGAGCGCTACGACTGCGATGATCGTGACAGCAGAAAAATCCGTTTCTTTTATGACTAATGGGGAAAGAATAATACCGGTGCCAAGCTGTCCGATAAAGAGGGCAGAAAGGGCATCCGCTCCAGGCAGGGAGTTTAACAGAAAGAGCCCTGCGTAGAAAACTCCGGCTGCAACTGCGGCAATATTTCCCCAAGTGTTTCCGGCCCCGATTCCATCAATAAAGAAAAGAACGATACCAACCAGTACCACCAGAATCGTGATGATCTCGCGAGCCTGAGGTTTCTTTTTTAAAATCAATGCAGAGAGTAGAATGATCCAGATTGGAGCAGTGTATTGAAGAACGATCGCGTTTGCAGCGGTCGTTAATTTATTTGCCACAATAAACAAAGTTGTGACGCCGCACATGCAGATTGCGCCGAACAGGATCTTAAGATTGAATTTTAATTTATGGTGTGTCGCAAGCAGATATGCTCCGATCAACAGTCCGCCTAAAAGATTTCGCACGCCGTTAATGGCAAGCGGAGACCAGGGGATCAACTTACAAAGAATTCCCCCCGTGGCAAACAGTATGGATGCGATCAGCATCATGAGTGGGCCGTAAAAGGCCGGTTTTGTTGATGTTTCCATAATAGAAATCGTTTAATCGGAATAAAGCATATCTGATGTAAAGCAGAACTTACTGATCGATCAGTGTTTCAAGTAAAGCTGTGCAGCCGCGGCTCACGTCTCGATAAGTCGCGTCGAAATCGCCGGTGTACCAGGGGTCTGCAACATCACGCTCTTCCCCGCAGTATTCTAAAAGCAGATGAATCTTTTCTTCCGGATCGTCTTTGATGATGCGGCGGATTCCCCAAAGATTTTCCTGGTCCATGATGATCAGGAGGTCGTAGTAATCATAATCTTCTTTTGTGACTTGTCGTGCCCGATGAGGAAGAACGGGGATTCCGACTTCATTCATCTTCCGAACTGTTCCTCTGTGCGGGCCGTTTCCAATCTCTTCCCGGCTGGTTGCAGCAGAGTCAATTTCGAAACGGTCTGAAAGACCAGCCTCTTCTACATAATGCTGAAATACAAACTGCGCCATTGTAGACCTGCAGATATTGCCATGGCAGATGAATAAGATTTTTGTCATTACGTTTTTCCTTTTGGACTTTTTTATCTACTGAATGTTATCATCGCGTCCAGAAATAATCAAACCCGTTCTGATAATCTTATGGCTTAAAATTCAAGGCAGTGTTAAAATAAAGCTGATTATAAAATGATATAGGAGGAGAGCTATGAATATCTGTGTATATGGCGCGGCCAGCAGTGAAATCGATACAATCTATATTGATGTTGTGGAAAAGCTTTGCGAAGAACTTGGAAAAAGAGGACACATCCTTATCTTCGGAGCCGGAGGAAGTGGTCTGATGGGTGCTGCAGCCAGAGGATTCCATAAGGGCGGAAGCCGTGTTTGTGGTGTTGTTCCGCAGTTTTTCAGAGATGAGAAAATTGAGCAGCTTTACACAGAAGCGGATAATACGATCTACACCCGTGATATGGGCGCACGTAAGCAGATCATGGAAGAGAATGCAGATGCGTTTATTATCACTCCAGGCGGCATTGGAACCTTTGATGAATTCTTCCAGGTGCTGACGCTTAAGCAGCTCAAGCAACACAATAAGCCGATCGCGTTGTTTAATATCAATGGTTATTATTACTCGATCCAGGCGCTCATGCATAACGGAGCAGAGGAAAAATTCCTTCGTGAAGATTGCCTGGAGCTGTACCGCTGCTTCGACGAAAAGGAAGTCGATGAGATGATCAAGTATATTGAAGCGCCGCCGAAAGAAAACGAAAAATCTGTTGCGGAGCTGAAATTCAGCTGAGTATGATTCCTGCATTGACCGAATAGATATTTCCGAATTTAAACGGAGCTGTTTTTTACAGCTCCGTTTTTATAAGTCTTTTTAG
>CAMODY010000011.1 GCA_946611595.1 uncultured Clostridia bacterium
ACGATCATTCCGAGTCTGTCGCAGTCGTAATAGAACTGCGCCGGCTCAATCTTAATATGTTTTCTTAAGGTATTAAATCCCAACTCTTTCATAGCCAGGATGTCCTCTTCAAAACAAGAAGGGTCCGGAGGTGTACAAAGCCCATCCGGCCAGTAGCCTTGGTCTAAGAGTCCGTGGAAGAAATACGGTTTTCCGTTCAGGCAGAGGCGAGGTCCGTTTTCCGTATCCTGTATTGATAATGTGCGCAGGGCAAAATAGGACTGAACCTCATCCTTTCCGCAGCGAATCGTAAATTCAAAGAGTTTAGGATCATCCGGTGTCCAGCAGACAGGATCTTTTGGCGAAAGCGTAGCGGATCCTGAAATCAGAGGAACCTGTTCCCCTTCAAAGAGGAGATAGCCTTCTTCGTCGTTCGTGTTTTCTGAGGTCTGAACAGTGATTTTTGCAGCTGAAAGGCTTAGCTCTATTTGTATTTTCTGAATATAGTTTTCCGGAACGACTTCAATCCAGACGCTTTGCCAGATTCCGGAAAACGGGGTGTACCACATGCCTCCTCGCTTTAAGGTCTGCTTGCCATAGGGGAATTCTTTTCGCTTGAGGTCATCTGTCACACAGATTGAAATTGTATTTTCTTCTTTCAAAAATGCCGTGATGTCGATTCCAGCATAGCCTTCGAAGGTCTTGATATGGGAAACAAATTGATCATTGATATAAACATCAGCTTCCTGGTCAACTGCATCTATATGAAGAATCACACACTCGTTTTCCGCAAAAGAAATCTGCGGAAGTTCTCTGGAATACCATAAAGGCGTGCCTTCCGGGAAATGCTTCTGTATCCCGGAAAGCTTTGACTCAACAGGGTAGGGGACCCGGATCTGGCTTGTGTACATTTCAGCATCATGCGCAGTGAAATCCCAGAGGCCATTGAGGCATATAAAGCTTTCCCTCTTAAACTGAGGGCGCGGATAAACGTCCCAGGGAATCTTCGGGATGCTTTCATGTCCGTATGTACTTAATTCGCAGAATTGTTTGGCCAAACGCTCTCCTATCTTATTGCGATTTGTTTACAGTGTAAAAAGGTTTATTATGACGAAGCAGTTTTCTTGTTTTCTGAGTTCTTTAGCATATGGAAAATAACCAGCAGTACCGGCACAATGCAGACCGCTGCGATCAGTGCTGCAAGGAAAATATTGGTATTTGGAATAAATGATGTTGTTCCATCAGAGTTTATGATCTGCTCAGCGTTCTTTAAAACGGCCGCGCCAATTGCAGGGCCGATGATGCCAGGGATCAGGACTTGTCCGACAATGCGGAGCCCCTGGAACATTCCGGCTCTGTTTTCAGGGGTATAGTCACGGATCATTGCGCCAAAGACTGCCATACCTGCAAGATAGCCGCTCATCATGAAGAGGGATCCGATAAAGACCAGAGCAGTACCCTTGAAGAAGAGCAGAAGGAGATAGCCGATGGCCAACATGATCAAAGCAGGAACCACTGCTACTTTAAAATGCACCCTGTCATAAAACTTTCCGTAAAAGAAGGTTACGAGTGCAGCAACTATGATGGCCGGGGCCATAACTAAAACATAGTTTTCCATGCCAAGAGAAACCTCGTAATAAAGAATCAGATAAGGCATGAAGATCTGAATGGAAATATTAAAAATCGCAAACGCAGCAAGGGAAGTATAAAGTACCGGATTCTCTTTCATAACAGAAGGACGAAAGCCGTAAACAATATTCGCCCAATACTTATTGTTTGCAGATTTATCAATTGCAGGCTCTTTAACAATAAAGATTCCGAGGATTCCGATCACAGACACTGTAATTCCAATGATCAAAAAGATCGTTGTCCAGCTCTCGGGAAGGTCAAGGTCAAATCCCATAAAGCCACCGAAAACAACAAGGATCGCAACGAGCGGCATCATTGCGTTGATGCCTTCTGCGCCGCCTCTGTTTGTAGAATCGGTAGAATCTGTCAGCCATGCATTAAAGCAGGCATCATTTGCAGTGGATCCGAAAAAGGTCATCACGCAGTCCATAATGATAACCAGCGTAACACCAATAGAAGCGGCGGAGGTTGTGACTGCAAACATAGAGCTGATTACATCAGAACGGATAAAGGCAAAGGCAAGAATTGTGATGCCCCAGATGATATAGCCGCCGCAGATAAAGACCTTTCGCTTTCCAAGCTTGTCGGACAGAGCTCCTATAAAGATCGTAGTCAGCGTTGCCACGACAGCACTTGCAGCTACCATAAAGGAGATATCGCTTGCTGAAGCCCGGAACATCTTGTAGATGAATACATTGAAATACATATTTTCGACAACCCAGGCAACCTGGCCGATCAGGCTGAAGATCACGAGTGTCGTCCAGAATTTCGCAGATAACTTTGTCTTTTTCATATGCCGCTCCATTCATACATATTTACAGTTTTTTTCATTATACTACGTTTTGATTTTATTGACCTTTTTTTCTATGCGTTGTAAAATTGCTTTCAGCAAGGCAAAGGGGTCTTCGGCAGAGAAGTTGTCAAAGACTCCATTTTTATTTTAGGAGAACCATTATGTGCGGAATCGCAGGATACATCAGTAATAACGGAATTGATCAGAAGGTCCTTAAAAATATGACAGACCGGATCGCTCACAGAGGACCGGACGGAGAGGGTTTTTTTACCGATGAGCTTTGCGGTTTAGGACACAGGCGCCTTGCGATCATTGACCTTCATACCGGCGATCAGCCAATCTACAACGAGGAAAAAGATGTTATCGTTGTTTTCAATGGTGAGATCTATAATTTCCAGACCTTAAGAGAAGAATTAAAAACGGCAGGACATACATTTGCAACGCAGACAGATACGGAAGTCTTAGTACATGGCTACGAAGAGTGGGGCACGGATCTCACAAAAAAATTACGCGGTATGTATGGTTTTGCCATCTGGGATCAAGCGAAACAGCAGCTCTATTTAGCGCGCGATAAATGGGGAATCAAGCCAGTCTATTATTACCGTACCGAAACCGGACTACTTTTTGCATCTGAGATCAAGGCGTTTCTTGATCATCCGGAGTTTGAAAAAAAGTTCAATGAAACGATTCTTGCGTCTTATCTTTGTTTTAACTCCACACCGACAGAAGAGACTTTCTTTCAGGGCGTATTCCGCTTAGAGCCGGGCCATCAGATGATCTGTAAATATGAAGATGGCGAAGGAAATCCGGATGCGCAGACCCATCTCAGCTGCAGAATCGAGAAATTCTTTGAGTTGGATCTTGAAGAAGCTGCAGAGTATCAGCCGGAAGAGACGGCTGAGAAAATTGGTGAGGCAATGGAAAACTCGGTTAAGGCCCATGGCTTTGCAGATGTTGAGGTTGGCGGATTTTTATCAAGTGGAATCGACTCCTCCTATCTGGTCTCCCTTGCGAAACCACAAAAGACATTTACGGTTGGTTACGCAGATCCGAGATATGATGAGATTTCCTATGCAAAAGATCTTTCTGAAAAACTCGGAATCGAAAACTATTCCAGACAGATCACAAAAGAAGACTATATTATGGCATTCCCGAATATTCAGTATCACATGGATGAGCCGCTTGCAGATCCGGCAGCGATTGCTCTTTATTTCGTTGCAGAAAAAGCATCAGAATATGTAAAGGTCGTAACCAGTGGAGAAGGGGCGGATGAGCTCTTTGGAGGCTATCTTTCTTACAGGGAAGAAATTGATCAGGGTTGGTATATGAAGATCCCGTACCCAATCCGTAGAGCTGCTTCTGCTGTAGCAGGTCTGCTTCCTGAGTTTCCCGGTAGAAATTTTGTGTACCGCAGGGGACTTAAACTTGAAGATAATTACATTGGGCTTGGAAGGGTCTTTAGCGATAAAGAAGCTCTTTCTGTAGTTAATAATAAAAGGCAGATTTCAACAAAAGAAATTACAGCGCCGTTCTTTAATGCCCATAAAAATGCGCCGTCCATGGTAAAACGCCAGATCATTGACTATTATTTCTGGCTGGTGAAAGATTTCCTGCATGCAGTCGACAGAAATACGATGATGTTCGGCCTTGAGGCAAGAACGCCTTTCCTGGACGATGAAGTTTATAAAGTCGCAAGAAGCCTTCCAAAAGCTGCTAAGATCAATGCTGAGACCACTAAACCTGCACTTCGTCTGGCAGCATCTAAGGTGATCCCGAATGAAGCTTATAAAAAGAAAAAGCTGGGCTTTCCGGTGCCGCTTAGAGCGTGGATGAAAGAAGAAGGGCTTTTTCAGGAAATCGAAAAGAAGTTTAACAGTGAAATTGCAAAGCAGTTTTTTGATATCCCTAAGATAAACAAACTGCTTGCCACTTTCAAAAGCGGCAAGCAGGATTGTTACAAAAAAGTATGGACGATCTATACCTTTTTAGTTTGGTATGATCAGTTCTTTTAATGCACGAGGTCTTTCTCTTTTTCAGCCTCGTTTTCTTTTTCAGCAGCCTGGTTAACAGCATCGATGACGCTCATATCGTCTTCTACTACCACGCTGCCAGCCGGAGCATCGATGACCTCTAAAGGTTCGTCGTAAATGGAAGCTTCATTTACAGGACCCTGAGTGAAGTCTTCTTCGTCTAAAAGACCGTCTCTCTTGATCGCTATTGCCATAGCTTCAATATCAACCGTCATATCAAGCTTATCATCTTCAAACAGGTTCTGATATTGTTTTCCGGAAGCCTTTCTGAAATCGATCAGGAAGTTTTCAACCTTATCCGTATTCTCCTGCGTTACTACAGCATTTGCTTCGAGTCTGTGGTATTTCGTCAATACCTCGGCCAGAGTAGGGATGTAGTAGTTTAAGAATTGACGACTGTTCTTGATCTTTTCCGGTTTTTCTCTTAAAGCCTGCAGAAGTTTATCGAGTGATGCGCAGACATCATTTCCGGACTTGCTGATCTCAGGATTATGGATCCTTGCAAGAATCTTGCGAGCGGTTAAAAGGTCGGCTCGACCTTTATTGATAACAGCTGCCTGTTCCGGCGGCAGATTTGTTGTATTGGTCTGTGTCTGCGGAGATGGATTCGTTTGCGGACTTGGCGTATCTTTTTTCAGCGCTTTTGCTGCTTTGTTTGCCAATATTATGATAAGGATCAGAGCGATAACTAAAATCGCAACTGCAATTCCGGCAATCCATGCAAAGGCAGAGAAAATAGACGGAATAAACCGTTTGATAAGTGCCAGGGCAGCGATACCAACGACCACTACCGCAAGACCTCCGAAACAACCTAATGAACGATTTCCTTTCATAACGTATTACTCCGTATCAGCTCTTACTGATTGTTTCCATCCGTAGTTTTAAATTCAGCATTACGGATGTCTAAAAGTTTCTGCTTAAGCTGTGCTTCTACCTCGCCAAGCTGATCTTCTGCAGCACGGCGTTTGAGGCGGCCTTCCTCCTGAATCTTGATCACTTCATCTAAAGAAGCGATCAGTTCTTCATTTGCATGTGTAACGGTCTCAATATCGATGATTCCGCGCTCGCTTTCTTCTGCGATTTCAACAGATCCCTGATGAAGTTTTTCTGCATTCTTCTGGATCAATTCATTTGTAAGGTCATTAACTTCCTTCTGTGCATTCATAGCCTCTTCGGAATGGATCATGCCCATTGCAAGAACCATCTGGTTTTTCCACAGAGGAATGGTATTGCTTAAAGTAGACTGGATCTTTTCTACCATTAATGTATCGCTGTTCTGGATCAGACGGATCTGCGGTGCCATCTGCATACTGATCGTACGGGTCAGTTCCAAATCATAAAGTTTTTTATCAAAACGGTCGCAGAGAGCAGCATAGTCATTTGCAGCCTGTGCGTCTTCAGTAAGACCGGTTTCTTTTGCTTTGTTCTGGAGTTCGACAAGCGTTGTCGTCTGTGCTTTCTCCAGGGCTTTCTTTCCTGCAAGGATGTACATGGTAAGCTCTTTGAAGTATAAGAGGTTGGAGTCGTACATCTTGTCCATCATAACGATATCCGTTGTCAGCTGGTTCTGGTGATCCATCAGAACGCCGGAAATCTTATCGACGTTTGCATCAGCAGAATCATAGCGAGCTTTCAGCTGTGCAAGCTTATTTCCCTTTTTCTTAAACCAGCCAAGAATACCTTTTTTCTCTTCTTCTCCAACACTGAAGCCTTTCAGCTCAGCAACTAAAGAAGCAATGGCATTTCCAACTTCGCCAAGATCTTTTGTTCTTACGCCCTCTAAAGCGCTGTCGGAAAACTCTGCGATCTTCTTCTGACTTGCAGCACCATACTGAAGAACGACATTGGTATTTGAGAGGTCGATCTGTTCTGCAAAATCATCGACCATCCTTTGCTCTTCTTCTGTAAGATTAACATCTTCCATGTAATGAGCAGCGTCAGGTTTTTCCGGGGTTTCTTTTAAAGATACCGTATCGAGCGGTGCGGAAACCGGAGCGACCGTCGGCAGTGATTCCAGATTCAGTGTCGGAACTTTAGGGTCAAGTTCCAATTTAATTTTCTCAGACATAATTGACCTCCTAAAATAAAATACTGTGAGATTATCCATATAACCTCACAGTAATCATACTATATTAGAACTCTTTTTTAAAGATGATTTGTTACTCCTCAGCCTTAGGAAATACGACATTGTAGTAGTCGTAATTTGGAACGTTTTGCGAGAAGATCATCTTATTTTTTACGATCTTATTGATGTAATCAACATATTCTTTGTCAGAAGCAAACTCGGGGTCGTTTGCGCCGTCAAAAGAACAGCCCTCGTTTGGTGTATAAGTTCTGTCTTCTGCATTATAGTAGCCGCGTTCTGTCAGCCAGTGATAGTTCAGGAAAATGACAAGAGGCTCATAGTTTTCAGCAAATACATCACGTCCGACCAGCATACGTGAGTCATATTCCAGACCGAAAAGGTTTAACAGGGTAGGAAGTATATCCACACTGCAGACCGGCTCTGTTACATGTACAGAATGTTCTCCGTCAAGCGATGGTGTCCAGATAACAAGAGAGTTGTGGCTATAGTCCTTTTCAGTCTCAGGGTCAAACCCAAAGAGATTGATGAGGTTCTGTTCAACATCAAAGTATTCTACGTGGCCGGTGTCATCGATCACATAATCATCAGAAAGGCTGTAAGGGTAGTGGTCTCCGGTCATAACGATCACGGTGTTTTCAAGTACACCTGCCTTTTCCAGCTCGTCGAGCAGGTATTCCATGGATTTTTCAAACTCGAGGTTTGCAGCAAAATAACTAAGAACTGCATCCGTGTAGTCTTTTCCATTTCTATCTGCCCAGCTTCTGACTTCGTCGATATTTTTGCGGACGACAAAGTTCTTCAGATCATATTTTGAGTGGCCACTTAAGGTCATGAAGTAGGCATTAAACGGCTCTTTGTCAATGAACTTCGGAATCGAAAATTCCATCATTTCAATATCACTTTGCGGCCAGGCAGTTTTTCCTGTAAGACCTGTCATTCCGGCACCGTTAGCATAAAAGCGACTGTATCCTAAATTGCAGTGCGTCAGGTTACGATCGAAATAATCAAAGGTTCCATTATGGAATGCGAGACTGGTATAGTTTTCTCTAAGGAGTTCATTTCCTATCGTAAAATGCATATTGTTTTCGGATGTACGCAGCATCGAATAATAGCCGTTGGACGGAAGAAGTCCTGTTAGGATCTGGAACTCGCCTGTTGTAGTAGAACCGCTCCAAAGCGGCTGATAGTAGTCATCAAACACGATGCCGTTATTTACCAGTTTGCAAAGAACCGGTGTCAGCTCCTCGTCCAGGATATAAGGCGTGAATGATTCTGCTGTGATCTCGATCAGGTTCATACCTTCGAAAAGTCCCGTGTATTCATTCTTCTTTGAAGGCTCCAGACTTTCTACATAAGAATGGATGCGGCTGATATAAATGTTGGTACTCTGATCGCGCAGCTCATCAAAATTGATCTGGATCATGTTGTAATCATCCGGATTGGATATTTCAGCCGGATGGTCTTTGTCAATCCAGAAATTCTGTTTCCAGGGATTTGTAAAGATGCTGTAGAGAACATCCAGTTTTGTTGCTGTCTGCACGTCAAACGTCCGGACCGCGCTATCGTAATCAAATTCACTGGTAAGAAGCTCCCATGGAGGAGAGGTGTTGCACCAGGGAACACCGGCTGCACATTCAAAGATCACAATGACCATCAGGATTTGGATATATCCTAAAGCCTTAAAACGTTTGAACGTAAACAGCTTAAAGATCAGGAAAAGGATCAGGAAGATGATTGCGGGAACTTCAAAAATCAAGATTGTCGTCCAGTTTCTTAAAATGATTTCCTGGATATAGTTTCCGGCGTGCTGTGTAATTCCGTTAGCACCGCCGATAATGGACTGTGGTCCGATGTAGATGCTGAATTCCAGCTTGACGAAATGGACGATCAAAAAACCGATGGCAAGTAATTGAATAAAAATAAATGCCAGCCATCCATTTAATTTTTCATTTTTTGTAATGCTGCATAAAAGATCTAAGATCAAGCCGCCCGCTAAAGAGGCTAAGATGATACCGAGCCAGGAGGTCCATTCCAGCGGCTCTTTCACTGAGATCAGGCGGAAAAAGAATTCCATATACATCAGTGCTGCAGGAATATACGCAGCGCTGAGGATCTGCCGTGGGCTATATTGTTTGCAATGAGTTAAAAATTCCTTGAGAACAGATTTAAATGATACTTTCTCTTCTTTTGAATCCATCTTACTTTGCATTCGCCTTCGTCACAAATTCTAAAAACGGAACAACCATAATAAAAAGAAGACTTGGTTCCGAACTTTTTAATAATGTAATATTGCTGACAGCTAGAATAGCACAAACCAATTCCTATCACAAGAATTAACAAATATTAACCCGAAAAAACGGAAATTCACACTTCCTACAAGAAGTGTCTGTATGATATGATTTCATATTAGTATTAAAAGGTAGAAATTAGTTTTATCATGTTGCAGATCAAGCATATATCAAAGCAATATAAAACAGGGGAATTGGTGCAGCGGGCACTGGATGATGTATCACTTAATTTAAGGGACAATGAGTTCGTTGCAATCTTAGGCCCTTCCGGTTCCGGAAAGACGACCCTGCTTAATATTATCGGTGGATTGGATCGCTATGATAGCGGTGATCTGATCATCAATGGCGTATCAACGAAAGAATATAATGATAGAGACTGGGATACCTACAGAAACCATTCCATTGGTTTTGTTTTCCAAAGTTATAACCTGATACCACATCAGAACGTCCTTTCAAATGTTGAACTTGCCCTTACGCTTGGAGGCCTTTCTGCAAAAGAAAGAAAAGAAAAAGCAAAGCAGGCATTAATTCAGGTTGGTTTGGAAGACCATATCTATAAAAAACCAAATCAGATGTCCGGCGGACAGATGCAGCGTGTGGCGCTTGCAAGAGCACTGGTCAATGATCCGGATATCCTCTTAGCAGATGAGCCGACAGGTGCTCTTGATACCGAAACCAGTATCCAGGTTATGGATCTGATCCGGGAGGTGGCTAAGGACCGTCTTGTTGTCATGGTCACCCACAACCCGGAGCTTGCGGATCAATACGCCTCGAGGATCGTCCGTTTAAAAGACGGAAAGATCATAGATGACAGCATGCCATATACTGACGCGGAAATTGCAGGCAGGAATGTGGCTCCGGCTGCAGTTCCGGTTCCGGCTTTAGTGCCTGAAATCAGTGATGACGTCAAAAGTGCGGAAGCTGATATTGGGGCAGATAGATCCAAAAAGAAAAGCGCAGCTCAGAAAGCGTCCAAAGGAAAGACAAAACAGTCCTCGATGTCTTTCTTAACGTCTCTTGGCTTAAGCTTTAGCAACTTAAGGACGAAAAAAGGCAGAACGATCCTGACCAGTTTTGCAGGCTCGATCGGTATCATCGGAATCGCACTGATCCTGTCCCTCTCTACTGGTGTCAACAACTATATCAATAAGATACAGCGTGATACCATGGCGTCTTATCCGATCACAGTCAGTGCTACCAGTCTGGATCTGACTTCCTTTATGGGAAATAACGGTCCGAATGCGATAGAAGAAGAGGGCGAAGAAGGAGAAGAGGAAGAAAAGCCGGCAGGAAAAGTCCTGGTAAACTATGGCGATATCGAGGCGAGTTCTGCTGTTTCTACCAGTATCAAAGAAAACAACCTGACGGATTTCAAGAAATATTTAGATGATCCGAACAGTGAGATCCACGATTACATTGGTGAGAATGGTATCGTCTATACCTATGATGTGGATTTTAAAGTCTACTCTTATGATGAGCAAAATAAGCTCGTTGATTCTGACGTGGATGTCACCTCAGAGTTTTCCGATGAAAACAATGTTCTCGGAAACCTTATGAATGCCAGATCCCTGATGATGAGTAACATGTCCGCAATGTTTGGCGGAAATGGGAATCAGGATGCAGCAAACTTTTCTGAAATGATGGCCGGCTCAAACGGAACTGCAGTTAGTCCACTGATCACCGATAATTATGAAGTTGTCTATGGTGAGTGGCCGGACAGCTATGATGAAGTCGTGTTGGTATTAAACAGGAATGATTCTGTCTATTCCGGAGTTTTATATCAGCTCGGTTTTATTACAAAAGAGCAGTATACGGCAGCAGTAAAAAAGGTCGAAGGCGAGGAAGAGCCGGAAGAGATTTCACTGGATTACAAGGATCTCTGCGAGCATACCTTCTATCTGATCACTGCAAGCGATCTGTATGAGAAAACATCTAGTGGTACGTTCAGCTTCAAGGGAAATGATTCTGATAAGTTAGAAGAGGCGGTAAGAACTGCAGTGCCGCTGCATATTTCAGGAATCGTAAAAGCATCAGAAGATGCAGACCTTAGGAATCTGGAAACGGCTATTGGCTATACAACTATGCTGACCGATTATATCGTAGAGCGAGGAAATAACAGTGATGTAATCACTGCACAGAAAGCTTCTCCTGAGATCGATGTACTAACCGGACAGAACTTTATGGAAGAAGAACCGGATGAAGCGTATAAAGCAGTAAAAGCCAGAAGTTACTTAGAGGGGCTTTCCCATGATGATAAGGCTGATGCTTTTTCTTCCGTTATGGTAGCTGACTATGAAGGTGCGATGCAGGCGATCATGGCAACCCAGCTGGGACCGATCAGCGAGCAGATAAGTTCTGCGCTTCAAAATGCAATCGGATCTGCTATTTCGCAGGCTGTTCAGTCTATGATGACACAGATGATGGGCAAGATGCAGACGCAGATGCAGCAGGTAATGCAGCAGGCAATGCAAAAAGCGATGCAGCAGATGATGCAGCAGATCATGCCTGTTGTTATGGAACAGGTTGCGACACAGATTCAGACGACCATCCTTCCGCAGATTGCACAGAAGATCTTTCCTCAGGTTGTCGAGCAGGTAGTTCTTCAGAACGTGCAGAATGCGATTACCGCAATGGGAGAACAGCTTCCGGAGCAGCTCGATCCGCTTAAAAAAGTAACAACAATGGAAGAACTGCGCGATACCTTAAATACAATTGAGTTTGACAAGATTGATTATTCCAAGATTGATTTTAACGCTTTAGATTTCAGCGATATGGATGTGACACAGATCGATTACAGCAAGATCGACTTTTCGGTGCTTGACTTTAGTAGTCTTGATTTCAGTAAGATCGATCTTTCTAAAATTGATCTCAGTAAGATTGATGTCAGCGGAATGGACTTTAGCGGACTCGATCTCAGTAATATGGATCTTAGCGGCGTGGATTTAGGCAGTCTCGATTTCAGTGGAGTCAGCTCTGCAATGCAAAACCTCTCGCTCTCTTCTGATGGCGCAGACGGTGCAGAAGCAGTTCAGTACTGGCTGGATAATTTCGCAAACCAAAAATCTTTAGCCACTGTCTTTGATTCCCTGATCGGCGTTTCCAGCTATGACGGAAATATGAAGAAATTCGGCATGGTAAGCTATGACGCGCCTTCCATGATCAGTTTGTATGCGGACAGTTTTGAAGGAAAAGACGGTATAGCGGCATCCATTAAAAACTACAATGAAAAAGTAATTGAGGAAAACAAGATTACATATACCGACTATGTTGCGCTTTTAACTTCATCGATTACGACGATCATCAACGCGATCTCTTATGTGCTGATTGGTTTCGTTGGAGTATCGCTATTTGTCTCCTGCATCATGATCGGAATTATTACTAATATTTCTGTACTCGAAAGAACAAAAGAGATCGGCGTTCTCCGTGCACTAGGAGCGTCCAAACGAAATATCTCCAATGTGTTTAATGCGGAGACATTTATTATCGGATGCTTATCCGGAATCATCGGCGTTGGTATCACCTGGCTATTGATCATTCCGATCAATGCGATTGTGCATGCACTGATGGATTCCACTGTGCTGAGTGCAACATTGCCACCGCTGAGTGCCGCCATCTTGATCCTGATCAGTATCGGCATCACGATGATCGGCGGTCTGATCCCGGCAAAGAAGGCTTCAAGACAGGACCCTGTCGTGGCGCTCCGTACGGAATAATTTAATACTTTAATAATAAAAAACGTTGTGGTAAAATATCACGTTGTGCGTTTTAAAAATGATTACATAGAAATGAGGTTTTATAGATGGATGAAAACAAGACTTTAGACGAGTTGGCAGACGCAGCTGGCGAACTTGTCGAGCCGAAAGTAAAAGATGCTGTTATTGAAGCAGAAGAGATGGCAGCAGACATTGCAGCTGCTCATGAAAAAGCAGATGAAGCGGCTGAAGCAGCAGAAAGAGCTGCAGTAGAAAAAGCGCTTTCTGAAGAAGCTGTAGCAGAAGAAGTTAGTTCTGAAGAAATCGCAAATACTGCGGAAGCGGCAGAAGAAATTGCTGAAGCTCATATTGCTGAGGTAGCTGAAGGCAGTGCAGCAGCAGAAGAAATCAGTGCAAATGCAGCTGAAATCGAAGCTGATATTTTAGCTGCAGGATCTGCAACTGAAGAAGAAGAGATTGCAGAGAAAAAAGCAGTTGAAGAAGCACTTGACGCTGAAGTTGAAAAAGCAGAAGTTATTGCTGACACTGAAAAGAAGGGCTCTTCTGTAAAAGAGCCTCCGATCATTAAAAAGAAAAAGAAACTCGATAAGACAAACGTGATCGTAATAGTTGTTTGTGCGGTCATCGTTCTTGCATGTCTTGCTTTTGTCGGATATAAATCCGGCTGGTTTACACCAAAGCAGAAGGCAAAAATTGAAGTAGAAGATTATTCTAAGATCGAGGTTTTAAACTCTGCAGTTGAGGTAACAGACGATACTGTACAGCAATATATCACAAACATTCTTCAGACCCAGTCTGAAACAACACAGGTAACAGAAGGTGTTGTTATGGATGGTGATCAGCTGAACATTGACTATGTTGGTAAACTTGCTTCAACCGGCGAGGAATTTAGCGGCGGAAGTGCACAGGGCCAGTCCTTGACGATTGGAAGCGGCATGATGATCGACGGATTCGAATCCGGTCTGATCGGCGCTGAAATTGGAAAGACCAAAACAATCCAGGTTACCTTCCCTGCAGATTATCAAAGCACAGAACTTGCAGGACAGGCAGCAACATTTGATGTTACGATCAACTATAAGTCTGAGACTGTTGTTCCGGAGCTTACTGACGAGTTCGTAAAGAATTATTCCAGCAACTATCTTGAGAAACAGCTGAATACTGTTGAAGAACTTGAAGAGTATGTTCATGATTATATTTATCATTACTATCTGCATACTGCTATGTTCGAAGATCTTCAGACAAAAGGAAAATCCATTTCCTACGATGAAGAAGCAGAGGCTATGCTGACTCAGTATTCTAAGGACTCCATTGATTACTATGCTGCAATGTATCAGACAACGGCAGATGAGTATGCAGTAATGTACGGATATGCAAATGCAGATGAGTATGCTAAAGAAGAGGCGCATTATTATCTGGATACCATTATGCTGGTTGATAAGATCATTAAAGATAAAAAGATCAAATGGACAGATGAGGACCTTGATCAGTCATTAGCTCTTTATATGGCAAGAAATGGTTATTCAGATCAGTATACTTTAGAAGAGTTTAAGACTCAGTCCGGTGAGACATGGATGTATCTGTACGAGAACTTAGAGTTCAAGTTTGATCTTGCGATGGAGGCACTCGAGCCGAATGTTGTTTTCGTAGACCAGAAGACAGAGCCTGAAACATCAAGTGAAGCAGTATCTGCAACAGAGGCAGAAAGCGCTTCTAACTAAATAGTGAAAAAGCACGCAAATATGCGTGCTTTTATGCGGGCGTGGCGGAATTGGCAGACGCGCTAGACTTAGGATCTAGTACCTCCGGTGTGCAGGTTCAAGTCCTGTCGCCCGCATACAAAAGCAGAAGAGTGCCAGTGGCACTCTTCTGTTTTTGTATATGTTCAGAGTCAGGACTTGAACAAGGAGCAAAGGAGTTTCGAAAGAAACGACTGCGCAACGGTGCCCTGAAAGGCGGCAAAGCCGCCGGCGGAAGTCCTGTCGCCCGGAAACTTCATGCTAAAGAATGAATTTTTTTCTTTATAAATAAGTAAAGATAGTTTATAATCAAGCAGTTATGGTACTACTTGATCAAATCAAATACGAATTAGGACAATATAAAGAGCCCATGGAAGACTTGGGCAAGGCATTAGCGCGCGAAGAAAAAGAGGCCAGAATCGCAGAGATTGAAGGCTTAATGAATGAGCCTGGTTTCTGGGAGGATTCAAAAAACAGTGCATCTTTGATGAAAGAAATGAAGAGCCTCAAGGGAGAAATCGAACGCTTTGATAAGATCAATGCATCGTTTGAAGATCTGAACACGCTGCTTCAGATGGCGGAAGAGGAAAACGATGAGGATTTAGCTCAGGAAGTGGAAGATGAGTTTACTGCGTTTAAATCCGCTTACGAAGATTATCGCGTTTCCACTCTGCTTTCCGGAGAGTTTGATAATCTCGATGCGATCCTTTCCCTGAATGCCGGAGCCGGTGGAACAGAAAGCTGTGACTGGGCAAGTATGCTTTACCGTATGTACTGCCGCTGGGCAGAGCGTCATGGCTTCAAGTATGAAGTGCTTGACTACCGTGAAGGCGAGGAAGCAGGCATCAAATCTGTTACGATCCAAATTACCGGAGAGAATGCCTACGGTATGCTTAAGAGTGAAAAAGGCGTGCATCGTCTCGTACGTATCAGTCCGTTCAATGCAGCAGGCAAACGTCAGACCAGTTTCGTAAGCTGTGATGTAATGCCGGATATTGAAGAGGACTTAGATATTGAGATCGCTGATGATGATATCCGTATCGATACTTACAGGAGTTCCGGCGCCGGCGGACAGCATATCAATAAAACGAGTTCTGCAATCCGTATTACACATATCCCGACTGGTATCGTTGTACAGTGCCAGAACGAGCGAAGCCAGTTCCAAAATAAAGATAAAGCAATGCAGATGCTGAAAAGTCAGCTGTATTTAAGAAAAAAAGAAGAGCAGGCTCAGGCCATGGCAGATATCCGCGGAGAAGTTACGGATATCGGATGGGGTAATCAGATCCGCTCATATGTCATGCAGCCATACACCCTGGTGAAAGACACAAGAACCGGCTGCGAAGTAGGTAATGTCGGCGCAGTTCTTGATGGAGACATTGACGCATTCATTAATGAATACCTCAAATGGATCAACAAGAACGCAAAGTAGAACAAGAAAGAGGGACAAAAAATGATCAATATTGCAGTATTAGGATACGGCACGATCGGCTCAGGTGTTGTAGAAGCACTGGATATCAACCAGGATGTAATTAAAGAGCATGCAGGCCAGGAAATCAACGTAAAATATGTTTTAGACCTTCGTGACTTTCCGGGATCCCCGATCGAGTCCAAACTGGTTCATGACTACAGCGTTATCGTAAATGATCCGGAAGTAGATATTATCGTTGAAGTAATGGGTGGAACACATCCGGCTTATGAATTTGCAAAAGAAGCGCTTGAAAAAGGAAAGAGCGTCTGCACTTCCAATAAAGCTCTTGTTGCAGAATATGGTCCGGAACTGATCGCTCTTGCAAGAGAGAAAAGCTTAAACTTCCTCTTTGAGGCAAGCGTTGGCGGCGGTATCCCGATCATCCGTCCGATCTTAAGATCCTTAAACGTAGATACAATTCACCACATCACAGGTATCTTAAACGGAACAACAAACTTCATCTTAACGAAGATGTATGAAGAGGGCAGCACTTATGAAGAGACCTTAAAAGAAGCACAGGCATTAGGTTATGCCGAAGCAGATCCGACAGCTGACGTTGATGGTTTCGATGCTGCAAGAAAGATTGCGATCCTCTCCAGTCTGATCTATGGAAAGAATGTAGACTTCAATCAGATCACGACAGAAGGTATCCGCAATATCACAGATATTGATATGAAATATGCAAAAGCACTTGGAAAGAAGATCAAACTGCTTGGTATTACCTACAATATTGATGGCAAGATCTATTCCGAAGTTGCTCCGCATATGATTGATAAAAAACATATGCTTTACATGGTCGACGATGTTATGAACGGCATCGAAACTCACGGAAACCTTCTGGGCGATACCATGTTCTACGGAGCAGGAGCCGGAAAACTTCCAACCGCATCCGCAGTTGTTTCCGATATCATCGATGAAGTAAAGCACCTCCATGTGAACATCCCGATCAAATGGGATGCGGAACCTGCAAAACTTGAAGATCATAAAACCCACTGGAGCAAGTTCTTTGTCCGCGTGGACGCAGATTGCGAAGAAATGAAAACAGCATTTAAGATCGAGCAGCTCTTAACACTGGAAGATCATCCGGATGAATATGCAATCGTTACAGAAGAAATGACCTTTGCTGAGTTCGATGAGAAGATCAAAGGCTGTGATCATATCCGCAATATCATTCAGGTAAAATAACAACAAAAGAAAAAATAGAAAGCAGGAAAAACTTATGTTGATCGTAAAGAAATTCGGAGGCACATCTGTCGGCGATCCGGATCGCATCCGGAACGTAGCAAGACGTTGTGTCGAAGAGTACAAAAAAGGAAATGATGTTGTTGTCGTTCTTTCTGCAATGGGCGATACGACTGACGATCTTTTAGAGCTGGCTTCCAAGATTTCATCAAAGCCTTCTAAGAGAGAACTCGACATGCTGATGAGCACAGGCGAGCAGGTCAGTGTCAGCCTTTGCGCTATGGCGATCATGGAGATGGGCTATCCGGCAATCTCCCTGAATGCGTTCCAGGTAGCAATGCATACGACAAAGGTTTATGGAAATGCACGTCTTCGCAAAATTGACAGAGACAGGATCCTTACAGAACTGGATAACAAGAAGATCGTTCTTGTTACAGGCTTCCAGGGTGTGAATAAGTATGATGATGTTACGACTTTAGGCCGTGGCGGTTCTGATACAACAGCGGTTGCTTTGGCAGCAGCTCTTCATGCAGACGCATGTGAGATCTACACAGATGTAGACGGTGTATATACCTGCGATCCGCGTGTCGTACCGAACGCAAAGAAATTAGATGAGATCACTTATGATGAAATGTTAGACCTTGCCTCACTTGGAGCACAGGTGCTTCATAACAGAAGTGTCGGCATGGCAAAGAAATACGGAGTGGAACTGGTTGTACGTTCATCCTTAACGGATGCACCGGGAACCGTTGTGAAGGAGGATTTAACTGTGGAAAAAAGATTAGTTAGCGGTGTTGCAATCGATAAGAGCCCTGCAAGAATTTCCCTGATCGGACTGAAAGACGTTCCGGGAACAGCTTTTAATGTATTTAACGTTCTTGGAAAGAAGAATATTGTTGTTGATATTATTTTACAGTCTATCGGACGTGATGGCACAAAAGACATCTCCTTCACTGTAGATTCCAAGGATCTTGACGAAGCGCTTAAGACTCTGGAAGAAGCAAAAGGCAAGATTGGCTTTGAGGCAATTACTCATGAAGACAATGTTGCAAAGGTTTCCATCGTTGGTGCCGGAATGATGACAGACTCTGGTGTTGCAAGCCGTATGTTTGAAGCAATCTACAATGCAGGAATCAACATCAAGATGATCTCTACCAGTGAGATCCGCATTACCGTTCTGGTAGATGAAGACGAAGCAGACCGCGCAGCAAGAGCTGTACACGATGCTTTTAATGCAGAAGACTAATATGGTTTTTGAATCACAGACAGAAAAAGACACATACGAACTGGGTGTGAAAACAGGGAAAGCGTCAAAACCCGGAGATATCTACTGTTTAAGTGGTGATCTTGGAACCGGCAAAACTGTTTTCACCTCAGGTTTTGCAAAGGGGCTCGGTATAGAGACCCCTATTTGCTCTCCGACCTTTACGATCCTTCAGACCTATGAAGAAGGAAGACTCCCGCTGTATCACTTTGATGTGTACCGCATTGCAGATCCGGATGAAATGTTTGAGATCGGTTTTGATGAGTATGCTTTCGGTCAGGGTGTCTGTATGATCGAGTGGGGAGAGCAGATCAAAGAGATCCTTCCGGAAAATACGAAATATATTACGATTGAAAAGGATCTGGAGAAAGGATTCGACTATCGAAAAATCACGATTGAGTAAGGACTGACTATGAGTATTCGAATTTTAGGAATTGAAACATCAGGCCCTTTAGCTTCTGTCGCTCTTTTAAAAGACGGAGAAGTGCAGGGGATGAAAGTCGGCGAGTTTAAGGTGACGCATTCCGAAACCTTAATGCCGATGATCGATGAACTGGTCAAAGAAACAGGCATGAAACTGGAAAGCCTTGATGCAATTGCCGTTAGTGCAGGCCCCGGATCTTTTACCGGACTTCGCATTGGAAGTGCAACTGCAAAAGGACTTGGCATGGCGCTTAATAAACCGCTCATCCATATCCCGACGCTTCATGGAATGGCGTATAACCTGCTTGGACATTCCGGCTTTATCGTTCCGATGATCGATGCGAGAAGAGGCACTGTTTATACAGGCATCTTTACCTTTGTCCTGCGTGCGGATAATACGATCGATTTTGAGGTCTTTCAGGATACCTGCGTAATGTCGATTGAAGAACTGATGGAGCGTCTCGAACTCCTTACCAGTTTAGACGGAAATCCGCCACCGGTTGTTTTCTTAGGAGATGGCCTTTTTGAATATCATGAGAAGATTGATAAACTGGCAACTTTTGATTATCAGTATGCGCCGGATGAGGCAATGATCCAGCGTGCAGATACTGTGGCGCTTTTAGGACAACTTTTCTTCTATCATGGAATGACCGTGCCGGCTGATCAGGAAGCACCGGATTATCTGCAGAAAAGCCAGGCAGAAAGAGTCAAAGAAGAAAACGACAGTAAAGAGTAAAAAAGCCGGATGGAGATTGGATATTACGAATTAACTTATGATGACATTGCAAAAGTCTCGGAAATGGAACGGGAATTTTTCTCAACACCATGGAGTGAGGCAAGCATTGCGCATTATATGGAAGCCGGAAATACGATCTTTGTTGTGGCAAGATGCGGTGAAGAGACCATCGGCTATGCGGCAGTTATGTGTGTGCTTGATGAGGGCAATCTTGTGAGTATCGGCGTACATAATGATTTTCGCGAGATGGGGATTGCTTCCGAATTACTTGATATTGTTTATGATATGGCGCATGAGCGCGGCGTGACCTCAATCAATCTCGAGGTGCGTACCAGCAACGAAGCCGCCATCGCATTATATGAAAAACATGGATTTGTGCAGAATGGAAGACGGAAAGATTTTTACCGTGATCCGAAAGAAGATGCACTGTTGTACATAAAGGAACTGTAAATGTTAGACCTTTGTTTACTTGGAACAGGAGGAATGATGCCACTTCCACGCCGCCATCTGACGGCGCTCATGGCACGTTATAATGGATCTTCGATTCTGATCGACTGCGGCGAAGGCACACAGATCGCGATCAAAGAAAAAGGTTGGCCTTTTAAACCGATCGATCTGATCCTGTTTACGCATTATCACGGAGATCATATCGGAGGGCTTCCAGGCCTCCTTCTTACCATGGGAAATTCAGACCGCACAGAAACCTTGAATATGGTTGGCCCGAAGGGTCTTAAAAAGGTCGTAGATTCCTTAAGAGTGATCGCTCCGGAACTTCCGTTTCCGATCAACTACATCGAACTTGAAGATGATTTTGAAGAACTCTGGTTCGGCGATTACCGGATCGAAGCGTTCAAGGTCCAGCACCGGGTGACCTGCTATGGATACAGCATCTTAGTAGACCGCGCCGGGAAGTTTGATCTGGAGCGTGCGAAGGCGTTAAATCTTCCGGTCCAGATGTGGGGAAAACTCCAAAATGGAGAAGAAGTAGAGTATGAAGGAAAACTCTACACGCCAGACATGGTAATGGGTCCTGCAAGAAAAGGACTGAAGGTTACCTATTGTACCGATACCCGACCGATCCCGCGGATCGCAGAAGCAGCAAAAGACGCAGATCTTTTCATCTGCGAAGGGATGTACGGGGAGAAAGAGAAACAGGAAGATGCGGAAAAGAAAAAGCATATGACCTTTTATGAAGCCGCTGCTCTTGGAGCAAAGGCTCAGCCAAAGGAAATGTGGCTTACGCATTACAGTCCGTCCCTTGTCCATCCTGCCCAGTATATGGATGATGTGCATGAGATCTTTGACCGCGTCTATTACGGCAAAGACTTAAAGAGTAGAGAACTAAATTTTGAAGAAGACTAAAGAGAAACATGGCTAAAATTAAAAAAGAAAAAAAGTTGAACAGATTATATAAGGCAAAAGAGAAAGTTGGCGGAGGCATCACGATGCTTTCCATCGAGACTTCCTGCGATGAAACGGCGGCAGCTGTTACCGTAAATGGCAGAGAAGTGCTTTCCAATGCCATTTATTCCCAGATCGACCTACATACGATCTACGGCGGCGTTGTGCCGGAAATTGCATCACGTGCCCATATCGAAAAGATCAATCAGATCGTGCAGAAGGCTTTGGATGATGCAGGAAAAACTTTAGATGATATCGATGCGGTTGCAGTTACCTACGGACCTGGTTTAGTTGGTGCGCTATTAGTAGGTGTTGCGTTTGCAAAGGCAGTTGCCTTTGCAAAGAATATTCCGCT